>JACRMD010000378.1 GCA_016215085.1 Solirubrobacterales bacterium
GATGACGTTGCCGCGCTCGAGCACGACGCCCCCCCAGTCGCGGCGGGCCAGGCGCTTGAGCGTCGGCCGGTCGGGCCCGTATCCGGGGAAGCCGATGAGGAACAGCCGGGTCACCGCGTCCTGCACCGGGGCGCCGAGGACCTTCTCGACGCCGGCGTCGCCGGGCTCGGAGATCGCCCGCGTCGTCGGCGTGCTCGTGGCGCCGAAGCGCGAGCCCGCCTCCGGCAGCGCCTCGTCGTCGTTGCCCGCCAGCGCCACGACCGTGATGACCAGCGCCACCAGGGCGACCAGCAGGGCCGCGATCGTGCGGCGTCTCCTCAGGTGCACGCGTCTCCCTTCTCTAGCATTGCCGGTCCATGCCCGGGACGGTCGTCATGAAGTTCGGTGGGACCTCGGTCGCCGACGCGTCGCGCCTCAAGCGCGCCGCCCAGCGGATCGTGGCCAAGCGCGAGGCCGGCCACCGCGTGGTCGCGGTGCTCAGCGCGCGCGGCAAGGAGACCGACCGGCTGATCGCCGACGCCCACGAGGTGTCCCCCCATCCCGATCCTCGCGAGATGGACATGCTCCTTTCCACGGGCGAGCGCGTCTCATGCGCGCTCTGCGCCATGGCGATCAACGACCTCGGCCACCGTGCCATCTCCCTCACTGGCTCCCAAGCTGGAATCGTCACGGACACCAGCCACACCAAGGCCCGCATCCTCGAGGTGCGCGCTGACCGGATCCGCTCTGCCCTTGACGAAGACCACATCGTGCTGGTTGCGGGCTTCCAAGGCGTCAGTACCTCCAAGGACGTGACCACGCTGGGGCGCGGAGGGTCCGACACGACGGCCGTCGCGCTGGCCGCCGCGATCGGCGCCGAGGAGTGCGAGATCTACACCGACGTGCCCGGCGTCTTCAGCGCCGACCCCCGCATCGTCCCCAACGCGCGCAAGCTCGACGTCGTCCAGTTCGACGAGATGCTGGAGATGGCCGCCTCCGGCGCGGGCGTCCTGCAGCTGCGCAGCGTCGAGTACGCCCGCAACCACGGCGTGCGCATCCACTGCCGGTCGAGCTTCGACGAGTCCGAAGGAACGAAGGTCGTCTCCGAGGAGGAGACCATGGAGAACCCCCTCATCACCGCCGTCACCCACTCCCGCGGCGAGGCCCGCGTCACGCTCGTCGGCGTGCCGGACTCGCCGGGCGTCGCGGGCCGCGTCACCACCGCGCTGGCCGACGCCAACGTCCACATCGACATGATCATCCATAACGAGCCCGAGTCCGCCGACGCGCGGGCCGAGATGTCGTTCACGATCCCCCGCGACGACGTCCCGACCGCCGAGGCCGCGCTCACCCCGCTGTGCGACGAGCTCGGGATGGAGGTCAAGACCGACCAGACGATGGGGAAGGTCTCGATCGTCGGCGCCGGGATGAAGTCGCACCCGGGCGTGGCGGCGAAGGTCTTCACCACGCTGGGCGAGAACGACATCAACATCGAGATGATCTCGACGTCGCCCATCCGCATCTCCTGCGTCGTGCCGGGGGACAAGGTCGAGGACGCGGTGCGCGCGCTGCACAGCGCCTTCGAGCTCCAGGGGTCGGACACGATCCGGCCCGAGCAGCCGTTCGGGGAGTTCGTCTGATGAGTCACCGCGTCGCGATCGTGGGCGCCACCGGCGCCGTGGGCACCGAGATGCGCCGCCTGCTGCGGGATCGCTCCTATCCCGCGGCCGAGGTCGTGCCCTTCGCGTCGGCCCGCAGCGCCGGGAGAACCCTGGACGACGGCCTCGTCGTCCAGGAGCTGCGCGAGGACGCGCTGCAGGGCTTCGACGTGGCGATCTTCAGCGCCGGCGGCGGCATCTCCCGCGAGTGGGCGCCGCTGTTCGCCCAGGCGGGCGCCATCGTGGTGGACAACTCGAGCGCCTGGCGCATGGACCCCGAGGTCCCGCTCGTCGTCTCCGAGGTCAACCCCGGCGACCTGGACCACATCGGCAAGGGCATCGTCGCCAACCCCAACTGCACGACGATGCAGATCATGCCGCCGCTGAAGGCGCTGCACGACGCGTTCGGCCTCACCGACATGGTGGCCACGAGCTTCCAGGCCGCCGGCGGCGCGGGGCAGAAGGGCATGGACGAGCTCGCCGAGCAGGTGCCGGCGATGATGGCCGACACCGGCAGGCTGGCGACCGACGGCGCGTCGATGGCCGGCCGCGTCGAGGCCAGGGTCCACGCCAAGCCGCTGGCGTTCAACGTCGTGCCGTGGCTGGGCTCGGACACGGGCAACGGCTACACCGACGAGGAGATGAAGCTCCAGAACGAGTCGCGCAAGATCCTCGGGATCCCCGAGCTGCGCGTCACGCCGACCTGCGTCCGCGTGCCGGTCTTCGTCGGGCACTCCGTCGCCGTGCGGGCGACGTTCGAGCAGGAGATCGACGTCGACCGCGCGCTCGACGCCCTGCGCGCGATGGAGGGCGTCGAGCTCGACGACGTCCCGACCCCCCTGGAGTGGGCGGGCCGGGACCCCGTCGCGGTCGGCCGCGTCCGCAAGGACCTGGCGGACCCGCGGACGCTGAATCTCTTCGTGGTGGGCGACAACCTGCTCAAGGGCGCCGCCCTGAACACCGTGCAGATCGCCGAGCTGCTCCACGAGCGCGGGCTGCTCGGCCGGCGGGCCGCCGCCTAGCGCAGCCGCACGACCTTCCTCATCGTCTGCGCGGCGCCGCCCTTGGGCGTCACGCGGACGGTGAGCGTGAGCTTGCGCGCGCGCCGCACGGCCTTGCGCCGGGCCTTCAGCGTCAGCTTGACCGGCCCGGCGGCGAGCGCCTCGCCCGTCGCGCGGGCGACGACCTTGCGGCCCTTGGCCAGCGTCGCGCGCACCGTGCACGCCGACGGGCAGGTCACGGTGGTCACCAGGCCCCTGCGGACCAGCGCCGCGCGCTTGACCTTGCCGGCGACGGCGAGCGTCGCGGCGACCGCGGGCCCGGAGGGCTGCTGCTGCGGCTTCTGCGGCTGCTGCGGCGGCTGACCGCCCTGCGGCGCCGCCGCGCCCGGATCGGCCGGGTGGGCGGGACCCCAGTACGGGTCGCGCGCCCCGGGGATGGTGAGCTTCGGCGCGATGCCGCAGTCGGCGTTGACCGGCGAGGTCCAGACGCCGTCGCCCTCGGTCCAGGCCAGCGCGTCGCCCTTGGGCGACCAGCGCGCCGTGCCGAACTCGCCGCCGACGGCGTCGACGACCATGCCGCAGAGCGCCGGGTTCTTGTCGAAGCCGTTGGCCTTGGCGATGAGGATGCGGTTGCCCTTGCCGTGCGTCGAGCCGCCGTTGCCGAGGTTCGTCCCGCCCTGGAGCAGCACGACCTTGGACTCGTCGCGCGTGAGGTCGGCGTCGCCGACCGGCTTGGTCAGCTCCTCGGGCGCGGACTTGAAGAGCTCGTCCTCGAACCACTGCTGGTTCTGCGCGTCGCTGCCGACGCTCGCGAGCACGACGTTGGCGCTGAGCACGTTGCTGTCCTCGCTGGCGATGACGCGCGTGCTGTCCGCCAGCCACTTGGGCTCGCCGTACCACTTGGTGAAGCCGAGGTGCTGCCCGGTGCGCGCGTCCTGGTAGACGATGTAGTCGCCGGGGGCGAAGACGATGTCGTAGCCGCTGCCGTAGTCGTGATAGCTGCTGATGACGCCCACCCAGTAGGCGATCTTCGTCCCGTCGGGCGAGATCACCGGGTCGAACGGCCCCCAGGCCGAGACGCCGGCGGGCTTGCCGGTCATGATCGTGTCGAGGTACCGCGTCGGGCCCGCGCCGCCGCGGTCGATGATCGCCAGGCGGTCGCCCTGGAGGGCCACGACGGTGCCGTCGTCGGCCTGGCTGGGGCTCGAGTACTGGGTGGCCAGGAGCTTCGGGTCGGCACCGCTGGTGAGGGCTCGGGCCTGGCTGCCGTCGGGGGCGGAGACCCAGACGTTGCCGTCCTTGAGGTAGACGAGGCTGTCGGCGGAGGCGACGGCGGCCGGCAGCAGCGCGAGGGCCACGGCGGTCGCGAGGACCCGCAACAAGTGCGACATGGTGCTCCCCTCCAGGGGGTGAGTGGGGCCGGCTGCGCCTAGACGTGGTTCAGGACGGCGACGGCCGCCGGAACCACCATCACGGCCACGTGCAGGGCGGCGAGGGGGAGGATGCGCAGCATGGGCTGAAGGCTGACACCGCGTCAGCGCAGGCGGAAGACGGGGTGCCCGGCGAGGTTCGGTGCGGGAACCCGAACTCCTGCGGGCGGTGCCTTTCAGTCCTCGTCGGCCGGCGGCGGGATCGCCGCGCGCAGCCGGGCCCGGGCGGCGTCGAGCCGCGCGTCGAACGGGCCGGCGGGGGAGGCGGCCGCGGACGGCACCTCCGGGAGGATCGTGCGCGGCCCGTCGGGCCGCGGAGCGCGACGGCGCCGCCGGGAAGCCCCCAGCGGCGCCTTCGCGGACAGCTTGGGCAGCCTCACCAGCCGCGGGCGCTCACGGCGCCGCCCTCGTCGCCCACGCCGGCGACCACGGAGGTCGACCAGTCGATGACCGACGCGGGCTTGACCACGTGGCGCTGGAAGCCCAGCTCCTTGGGGTCGAGCCCCAGGGCCAGGCCGACGAGCTGCGGGAGGTGCAGGACCGGCATGTCGAGCGCGCGGCTCGCGTGGCGCTGGGCCAGCGGCTGCTGCAGGTCCAGGTTGAGGTGGCACAGCGGGCACGGCGTCACCAGGCAGTCGGCGTCCGCGTCCTGGGCGTCGCCGAGGTGGCGCGCAGCCTGCTTGAGCGACGCCTCCTTGTTCATGGTGATGATCGGGAAGCCGCAGCACTTCTGCATGCCGGCGTACTCGATCACCGTGCCGCCCAGCGCCTCGATCACCAGCGACAGGTAGGTGTCGCGCGGCTTCTCGTCGTCGATGCCCAGCCGGTCGGTCGGGCGGACGATGTAGCAGCCGTAGAACGGGCCGACCTTGAGGTCGGTCAGCGGGCGCTTGACGCGCGAGCGCAGCTCGTCGAGGCCCAGCTCCTCGACCAGCACCCACAGGAAGTTCTTGTTGGCGAGGTTGTCCTTCTCGTAGCGCAGGTCGTACTTCGCCAGCGTGCCGTTGACGTGCTCGCGGTACTCCGCGTTGGCGTCCAGGCGCTCCTGGCACTCGGTCTGCGCGCCCTGGCAGGTCGAGCAGATGTTCATCATCAGGTCCGCGCCCTGGACCTGCTGGGCGAGCGCGAACGTGCGGGCGTTGAGCGTGTCGGCGAGCTCCTGGTTGTGCTCGGCGATGACGCCGGCGCCCGTGCAGCAGGCGCGGTCGAGCTCGACGAGCTCGATGTCCAGCAGCGGCGCCACCTTGGCCATCGATCCGTGGAGCTCCGGGGTGAAGCCGCGGCTGACGCAGCCGGGCCAGTAGGCGACCTTCATCGGGTGGGGGAGTCCTCCGGGGTCATGCCGGGCTGGCCGCCCTCGGCGGCCGTCTGGCCGCCGTCGCCACCGCCCGAGGCCGCGACCGCGGCGGGCTCCTGGGCGCCCGCCTCGTCCTCGTCGTAGCCCGTGATGTACAGGTTCAGCTCCAGCCGCTCGTCGCGGCCGTGCACCGTGTCGTAGATGTCCTGGACCTGCTTGAGGTCCGCGCTGGGGATCTTGTGCGGCTTGAGCGCGCCCATCGGCGTCACCTTGCGGCGCAGCATCGCCTTGGTGATGACCGGCAGCGAGTCGGCCAGCTCGAGGCCGGCCTTCGGCGCGAACTTGCCGAACCAGGAGTTGCCGCCGTGCGAGCGCGGCAGCAGCTCGGCCTCCCACAGCAGGCCGTGGTCCTTGACCAGCGTCACGAACGCGGCCTCGTGGCGCTCGCCGTTGTTGCGGTCGGAGATGTGGTGGTCGCTGCCGGCGCGGCGGCGCAGCCGCATGATCTGGTTCATCGGGGCCACGCCCTTCGGGCAGGCCTCGATGCACTTGAAGCAGTGCGTGCAGTCGTAGATGCCGTGCGGGTCCTCGGCGAGGTCCTGCAGGCGCTCGTACTGCTGGGCGTCGCGCGGGTCGCCCACGAAGCGGTAGGCCTTGGCCAGGGCGGCCGGGCCGATGAACAGCGGGTCGACCTCCATCGAGAGGCAGTCCGAGACGCAGGCGCCGCACTGGATGCAGGCCATCGTCTGCGTGACGTCGACCATCGACTCGCGGTCGACCAGGTACTCGCGCTCGGGGATCGGCTCCTTGTTGATGAGCCACGGCGTGACGCGCTGGACCTTCTTCCAGTGGACGGCGTCCATGTCCACGATGAGGTCCTTGATGACGGGCATGTTGCCCATCGGCTCGATCTCGATGACGCCGTCGCGCGAGGTCTCCTTCGCGCGGCCGATGTGCGTGTGGCAGGCGAGGCCGGGCTGGCCGTTGATGCGCACGCCGCACGAGCCGCAGATGGCCGCCTTGCAGGAGCAGCGGATGCCGATCGACCCGTCGAAGCGGCCCTTGGCCTGGAGGATGCCCTCGAGGACCGAGCGATGCGGCTCGAGCTCGATCGTGTGCTCGGCCCAGTACGGCGCCGCGCCGGACTCGGGGTCGAAGCGGCGGATGCGGAGCGTGTAGCTCTCCGGAGGCTTGCCGGTCTCGGCCACTAGTACTTCCTCTCCTCGGGCTGCCACTGGGTGATGGTCACGGGCGAGTAGCTCAGGTGCGGGGTGTCGTCGCCGTTGCGCGAGACGTCGATGTGCTTGAGCCACTCGTCGTCGTTGCGCTCGGGGAAGTCCGTGCGGTACTGGGCGCCGCGCGACTCCTTGCGCTCCAGCGCCGCCATCACGGTGCACTCGGCGCAGTCGAGCATGAAGCCCAGCTCGATGGCGCCCAAGACGTCCTGGTTGAAGACCGTGCCGCGGTCGTCGATGTAGGCCGTCTTGGCCTCCTCCTTGAGCCGGCGGACGGTCTCCAGCGCGTGCGTGAGGCCGTCCTGCTCGCGGAACACCGCGACGTTGCGGTTCATCTCGGTGCCGAGGTCGTCCTTGATCTCCGACACGCGGCGGCCGTCCTTGGGCCGGTCGATGATCGAGTCGATCCAGGCCGACTCCTCGCGGACGCGCGAGAGCGGGGTGGCCTCGGGCATCGAGATCCCGGCGGCACGCTGCGCGGCGTGCTCCCCGGCGCGGCGGCCGAAGATCAGCGTGTCCAGCAGCGAGTTCGCGCCGAGGCGGTTGCCGCCATGGACCGAGACGCAGGCGACCTCGCCGGCGGCGTAGAGGCCCGGGATCGGCGTCGCGCCGTTCACGTCGGTCTTGACCCCGCCCATGATGTAGTGCTGGCCCGGGCGGATGAGGATGGGCTCCTTGGTGATGTCCACGCCGGCGAAGTCCTTGCCGATGTTGACGATCTCGCGGAGCGCCTCGAGGGTGCGCTTCTTCGGCACGACGGTGATGTCGAGGTAGATGCCGACGCCGCCGGGGCCGACGCCGCGACCCTCGTTGATCTCGGTCTGCTCGGCGCGGGAGACCACGTCGCGCGACGCGAGCTCCATCTTGTTCGGCGCGTACTTCTCCATGAAGCGCTCGCCGTCGGCGTTGAGCAGGTGGGCGCCCTCGCCGCGTGCGCCCTCGGTGATGAGGAAGCCGTTCTCCACCAGCGTGGTCGGGTGGTACTGGATCATCTCCATGTCCATCAGCGGAGCGCCGATGCGGTAGGCCATGGAGATGCCGTCACCCGTGCAGATGAGCCCGTTCGTGGTGGGCTTGAAGCACTGGCCGGCGCCGCCGGTCGCCAGGATGACGTTCTTGGCGGTGAAGACCTCGAGCTGCCCGGTGCGGATGTCGCGCGCGATGCAGCCGGTGCAGTTGCCCTCCTCGTCCTGCAGCAGCGAGGTGGTGAACCACTCCTCGTAGCGGTCCACGCGCTCGTGGTACTTCATGAGCTGCTCGTAGAGGACGTGCAGGATCGCCTGCCCGGTGATGTCCGCGACGTAGGCCGTGCGCTTCATGGACGCGCCGCCGAAGGCGCGCAGGTCCATCTGGCCGGTCTCGTTGCGGTGGAAGGTCACGCCGATGTGCTCGAGGTGCAGGACCTCGTCGGGCGCCTCGGCGCACATGACCTCGATCGCGTCCTGGTCGCCGAGGAAGTCGGAGCCCTTGACGGTGTCGAAGGCGTGCGAGCGCCAGTCGTCGGCGGGGTTGATGGCCGCGTTGATGCCGCCGGCGGCGGCGACCGAGTGCGACCGCACGGGGTGGACCTTGCTCAGGATCGCCACGGTCGCGCCGGCGTCGGCGGCGGCCAGGGCGGCGCGCTGGCCGGCGAGGCAGGCGCCCAGGATCAGGACGTCGTGTGCAGGCATGGTTGGAAGGCCCTCGTCAGGTTCGGAAAGGCGGTCTGGACTCTATACGTCGGAGTGCTCGGGCCCGGTGCTCGTGGGGCCGCGCCACGTTGGCGATCAGGCCAGCGGCCCGGCGGCGCCCGCGGCGAGCGCCCGGCGGACGCGGTCGAGCGTCACCAGCCCGACAAGGCGCCCGTCGTGGTCGATCACCATCAGCGCGCCGAGGGCGCGCAGCGGCTCGGAGCCGAGCAGGTGCTCCAGCGGCTCATCGCGGGCCACGCAGTCGCCCTCGACCGCCGGCTCGAGCATCTCGGCGACGGCCAGCGCCGGCTGCCCGCCGGCCACCGCGCCGTCGACGCGCTCCTCGCGCAGGCGGCCCAGCAGCCGCCCCGCGGCGTCCACGACGGGGAACCACGGGACGCGGTAGCGCAGGAAGAACTCCTCCTGGGCGGCCAGGGCGGAGGCGGTGCCGGGGACGGCGACCGGCTCGTGCTCCATCAGGTCCTCGGCGGTGACGCCCTCGATGCGCTCGGAGAACTCGCTGGCGGCCACGGCGCCGCGCGCCGCCTGGCCCAGGAACCAGCCCAGCACCGCGAGGTAGAGGCCGCCGGCCGGGTCGCTGGAGAAGGCCAGGAACAGGCCGCCGCCGATCAGCACGTAGGAGAACACCTGGCCCAGGCGGCCCGAGATCCGCGTCGCGCTCGTGCGGTCGCCGGTGACCTTCCAGGCCGCGGCGCGCGCGATCCGGCCGCCGTCCAGCGGGAAGGCGGGGATCATGTTGAACACGAACAGCGCGCCGTTGACGAACGCCAGCCAGCCGAGCAGCGTGGGCGCGATCTCGTTGCTGGTGTCCTGGAAGCGGGCGGCGTCGAGGATGTGGCCGCTGTCGCTCAGCAGGGCGCCGAGGCCGAGGCAGAGGGCGACGACCAGCAGCGTCACCGCCGGGCCGGCGGCGGCGACGCGGAACTCCTCGCCGGGCGTCGCGGTGTCGCGGGTCATCTTCGCGATGCCGCCGAAGAACCAGAGGTCGATGCCCGAGATGCCGATCCCGTTGCGCCGGGCGACCAGCGCGTGGCCCAGCTCGTGGAGCACGAGCGAGAGGAAGAACACGAGCGCCGCGCCGACCGCGACGACGTAGGCCGTCGTGTCCGAGGCGTCCAGGACGTCCCCGAAGAACCCGGAGAGGGCCCAGATCATGATGAAGAGCACGATGAACCAGCTCGGGCTCGCGCCGATCCGGATCCCGAACACCTTTGCGAGCTGCACCGATCCGCCGCCGCCGAGCATCTTCGGCGACATTGTGCCGGGTGGACGTCGATGCCATCGTCGCTCTCTACGCCCAGGGCCTGTTCCCCATGGACGACCCGGCCGCCGAGGAGCTCCCCTGGTACGCCGCCGACCCGCGCACGGTCTTCGACCTCGACGCGGCGACGCTGGCCCGCGCGCGGCGCACGGTGCGGCGGTCGCTGAGGGCCGGGGAGGGCTGGCAGCTGCGCCTGGACCTCGCCTTCGACGAGGTCATCGCGGCGTGCGGGCGGCCGCGCCACGCGGACGACGGCGTGTGGCTGACGCCGCGGATGCACGCGCTCTACCGGGCCCTGCACGCCCGCGGGCTCTGCCACACGTTCGAGATCTGGGTCGACGGCGAGCTCGGCGCCGGCCTCGTCGCCGTGACGCTGCGGCGGGCGGCGATGCTCGAGTCGATGTTCCACCGGGTGCCGCACGCCGGCAACGTCCTGCTCGTGCGGACGCTCGAGGAGCTGGCCGGCGGCGGCTGCGAGCTCGTCGACCTCCAGCTCTCGACCGAGCACACGCTGCGCCTCGGCGCGCGGGAGGTCCCGCGCGCCGAGTACGACGATCGGTTGCGCCGCGCGCTCCGCTAGGCGGGCTGGTCCTGAGGCAGGTGGCGCTCGACGATCGCGCCGACGTCGACGCCCGGCGGGATCGTCCCGTAGTGCACGCCGCCGTCGCCGGCGATCCGCGTGGCGACGAACGCGTCGGCCACCGGCTCGGGCGCGTGGCGCAGCAGCAGCGAGCCCTGGAGGCCGAGCGCGAGCCGCTCCACCACGCGGCGGGCGCGGTGCTCGAGGTCCTCCGGGTGGTCGAACTCGCTCTTGACCGACTGCACGAACGCGTCGTAGCGGGTGTCCTGGCCGGTGCCCGCGTCGAGCTCCTCGAAGAGGACGCCCAGCGCCTCCGGGGTGCGGGCCAGCGCGCGCAGGACGTCGAGCGCCATGACGTTGCCCGAGCCCTCCCAGATCGAGCTCAGCGGCGCCTCGCGGTACAGGCGGGGCATGCCCGACGCCTCGACGTAGCCGTTGCCGCCGAAGCACTCCAGCGCCTCGTAGGCGTGGTTGGGGGCGCGCTTGCACACGTGGTACTTGGCCACCGCGGTGGCCAGGCGCTTGAAGTGCGTGGCGCGCTCGTCGCCGGTGCGGGCCTCGTCGTAGGCGCGCGACAGGCGCAGCGCCAGCGCGGTGGCCGCCTCGCTCTCGACCGCGAGGTCGGCGAGCACGTTGACCATCAGCGGCTGCTCGACCAGGCGCTTGCCGAACGCGCTGCGGTGGGCGGTGTGCCAGGTCGCGTGGGCGACGGCGGCGCGCATCCCGGCGGCGCTGCCGATGACGCAGTCCAGCCGCGTGTGGCCGACCATCGCGATGATCGTCGGCACGCCGCGGCCGGGCTCCCCGACCATCCGGCCCCACGCGCCCTTGAACTCGACCTCCGAGCTGGCGTTGGACTTGTTGCCCAGCTTGTCCTTCAGGCGCTGCAGCTGGAAGCCGTCGTTGCGGGTGCCGTCGGGCAGGAAGCGCGGGACGGCGAAGCAGCTCAGGCCTTCGTCGGTTTGGGCCAGCACGAGGAACAGGTCGCTCATCGGCGCGCTGCAGAACCACTTGTGGCCGACGATCTCGTACTCCGCGCCTTGGCCGCCGCCGTTGAGCGGCGTGGCGTGCGTCGTGTTGGCGCGGACGTCCGAGCCGCCCTGCTTCTCGGTCATCGCCATGCCGCAGATCGCGCCGGGCTTCTCCTGGGCGGGCTTCAGCGCGCCGTCGTAGCCGCCGGCGGTCAGCCGCGGGAGCCACTCGTCGGCGACCTCGGGCGTGCCCTCGAGCGCCGGCACGGCGGCGAAGGTCATGGTGATCGGGCAGCAGAAGCCGGCCTCGGCCTGCATCCCGGACATGTAGATCGCGGCGCGGGCGACGTGCGCGCCCGGCTGCGGCTCGGTCCACGGCAGCGCGTGCATGCCCCAGCGCACGCCGGCCTCCATCAGCTGGTGCCAGGTGGGGTGGAACTCGACCGCGTCCAGGCGGCGGCCGAAGCGGTCGTGCGTGTGCAGCACCGGCGGGTGGGCGTTGGCCAGCTCGCCCCACTGCTGCGGCTCGCCGCCCCAGAAGGCGCCGGCCTCCGTGGCGCGGTCGCGCGCCCAGCCGCCGCCCTCGCGCTCGAGGCCCTCGACCAGCGGCGCGTTGTCGAGGAACAGGTTGCGGCCCTCGAGGGGCTGGGACTGGTTGAGGACCTCGTGGGTGGCGAAGTCCGCGGCGCGGCTACGCCGCTGCGCGATGGTCGACATGCGTGGTGGTCTCCTTGGTGGCCCGCAGGCAGAACGTGACGAGGCCGGTGACCAGCGCGTCCTCGTCGCGCCGTCCGCCGGTGGGTGAGAGCGGACCGACGAGCGCCTCGCCGATCGCGCCCACGAGGGCGGCGGCGGTGAGCTCGGGATCCTGGTCGGGCAGCTCGCCGGCCGCGACCCCGTCGCGGACGGCGGCGGCGAAGATGGCCGCGTACGCGCGGCGGAACTGCAGCCGCTCGGCCTCGACGGCCGGGTCGACGGGCTCGGCCAGCAGCGCCCAGGCCAGCCGGCGCCCCTTGAGCGCGCGCCGCGCGAAGGTGGCGACGGCGGCGGCGATGCGGTCGGCCGCCGCGGGCTCGGCGCCCGCACCCCCGCCACCCGCGCCGCTCGCGGCGGCCTCCACCGCGTCGACCTCCCGCTGCGACGCCGTGCGGAACACCTCCGCCAGCAGCTCGGCCTTGCCCGGGAAGTGCCGGTAGACGGTGCCGGTCGCGACGCCGGCCCGCTGCGCGACGGCCGCGACGGAGGCGTCCCGGTAGCCGCCGCGGGCGACGAGCTCCAACGCCGCGCCGACGATCCGCGCCCGGGCCTCGGCCCGCCGCGCCTCCGTCCGCTTGGTCGGCCGGTACGCCACACGAAGAAGTGAACCACCGTTCAGACCTTCGCGCAACACGAAGGGGCCAGGCCCCCAACCTCAGCTCAACATGGCGCACGCGGCTGCAGAGCCGCATCCGCCCGCCCGGGGGCCAGGCCCCCAATGTGGGCTCAACGATCGGGGCCAGGCCCCCAACGTGGGCTCAACGATCGGCGGCGGAGGGGAGCGGGCGTGTGGCCGCCCGCGTACGCTGCGGGCGTGGCCCACGGACGGCGCGCGATCGCGGTGGCGCTGGCGGCGCTCGGGCTCGCTGCGCCGGCGCAGGCGGCCACGCCGCTGCGCCTGGGCGTCGCCGCCGACGTGGGCGAGGGCGCGTCCGTGCCGACCGAGGTCGCGCAGGTCGCGCGGACCGGCGCGCGGTGGCTGCGCGAGGACCTCGAGTGGAACCGCGCCGAGCCCGCGCCCGGGCGATTCGACTGGCGCGCGTTCGACGGCGTCGTCGCCGCGGCGGCGCGCGAGGGCGTGCGCGTGCTGCCGATCCTGGACGCCGCGCCGTGCTGGGCGGCGCCCGCGGGCACGGCGCCGGAGGAGTGCTGGCGCACGCTGCCCGCCCGCGAGGGCACGCTCGCCCGCTTCGCCGCCGCCGCGGCGGCACGGTTCGGCCCGGGCGGCGCGTTCTGGCTCGCGCACCCCGAGCTCGACGCGCAGCTCGCGTCGCCGTGGCTGGAGGTGTGGAACGAGCCGTACTTCCCGACGGGGGCGCAGCCCGTGGACGCCGCCCGCTACGCGCAGCTGTTCGCCGCGGCCGCCGCCGCCGGGCGCGCCGCCAACCCGGCCACCCGCTGGCTGGCCGCCGCGACCACCACGTACACCGCGTCGGCCGGCGGCTTCGGCGCGTGGGCGCCCGCGCTGCGCGCCGTGGCCGGCGACGTCGACGGCCTGTCGCTGCACGTCTACCCGGGCGACCGGCCGCCCGAGGGCGCGATCACCGCCTTCGTGGACGACGTCCTGGACGGCCTCGGCGAGCCGCGCCCCGTGTGGGTCACCGAGCTCGGGTACGCCGCCTGCGCGCCGGCCGAGGTGCCGGGCCGGTGCGTGCCCGGCGACACCCGCGCCGCGCGCGAGGAGCGCAAGGCCGGCTGGCTGGGCCGCGCGATCGACGAGCTGGCCCGCGCGCCGCACGTCGAGGCGGCGTTCACCTACACCTTGCGCGAGTACGCGGCGCCCTTCCACGGCGACCTCGGCCTGCTCGCCCGCGGCTCGGTGCCGCTGCCCGCCCACGCCGCGCTGCAGGCCGCCGCGGCGCGCTGGGGCGGCGCCGGTGCGCCCGGCCCGTTCTCGTGGCCGCCGGCCGCGCTTCCCTGACCGTCCGACCGCGCGACGCCGCCGCGCCCTGGGTACTAGCGTGCGCGGCGCCCTACGAACACGAAGGAACGCATGGCCAAGATCAAGGTGCAGAACCCCGTCGTCGAGCTCGACGGCGACGAGATGACCCGGATCATCTGGCAGTTCATCAAGGACCAGCTGATCCTGCCGTACCTCGACATCGACCTGAAGTACTACGACCTCGGGATCGAGAGCCGCGACGCGACCGACGACCAGATCACCGTCGACGCCGCGAACGCGATCAAGGAGCACGGCGTCGGCGTCAAGTGCGCCACCATCACCCCCGACGAGGCCCGCGTCGAGGAATTCGGCCTCAAGGAGATGTACCGGTCGCCCAACGGGACGATCCGCAACATCCTCGGCGGCGTCATCTTCCGCGAGCCGATCGTCATCTCCAACATCCCGCGCCTGGTGCCGGGGTGGACGAAGCCCATCGTCATCGGCCGCCACGCCTTCGGCGACCAGTACCGGGCCACCGACCTCGTCGTCCCCGGCGAGGGCCACCTGACGCTCACCTACACGCCCAAGAACGGCGACCAGCCGATCGAGCTCGACGTCTACGACTTCCCCGGGGGCGGCGTCGCGATGGCGATGTACAACCTCGACGACTCGATCCGCGACTTCGCCCGCGCCTCCATGCGCTACGGGCTGGACCGCGGCTTCCCGGTCTACCTGTCGACCAAGAACACCATCATGAAGCGCTACGACGGGCGCTTCAAGGACCTGTTCCAGGAGGTGTTCGACAGTGAGTTCAAGGAGGAGTTCGACAAGGCGGGCATCACCTACGAGCACCGCCTCATCGACGACATGGTCGCCGCCGCCCTGAAGTGGGAGGGCGGGTACGTGTGGGCGTGCAAGAACTACGACGGCGACGTGCAGTCCGACACCGTCGCGCAGGGCTTCGGCTCGCTGGGCCTGATGACCAGCGTGCTGATGACGCCCGACGGCAAGACCGTCGAGGCCGAGGCCGCGCACGGCACCGTCACCCGCCACTTCCGCCAGCACCAGCAGGGCAAGCCCACCTCGACCAACCCCATCGCCTCGATCTTCGCGTGGACGCGGGGCCTCAACCACCGCGGCCGGATGGACGGCACGCCGGAGGTCCAGCAGTTCGCCGAGACGCTCGAGCGCGTGTGCGTCGAGACCGTGGAGAGCGGAAAGATGACCAAGGACCTCGCCCTGCTGGTGGGCGACGACACCCCGTTCCTGACCACCCAGGAGTTCCTCGCCGCCATCGACGAGAACCTGCAGAAGGAGATGAAGGACTGACATGGCTGATGTGAAGAAGGTCACCGTCACCGGCGCCGCCGGCCAGATCGGCTACGCGGCGCTGTTCCGGATCGCCAGCGGCCAGCTGCTCGGTCCCGACACGAAGGTCGAGCTGCGGCTCCTCGAGGTGCCGCAGGCCGTCAAGGCCGCCGAGGGCACCGCGCTGGAGCTCTTCGACTGCGCGTTCCCGCTGCTGCACGGCATCGAGATCACCGACGACCCCAACGAGGCGTTCGACGGCGCGAACATCGCGCTGCTCATCGGGGCGCGCCCGCGCACCAAGGGCATGGAGCGCGCCGACCTCCTCGAGGCCAACGGCGCGATCTTCCAGCCGCAGGGCAAGGCCATCAACGACCACGCCGCCGACGACGTCAAGGTGCTCGTGGTCGGCAACCCGGCCAACACCAACGCGCTGATCGCGATGAACAACGCGCCCGACGTCCCGCGCGAGCGGTTCACCGCCATGACGCGCCTGGACGAGAACCGCGCCGTGGCGCAGCTCGCCAACAAGCTCGCCGTGGGCGTCGAGGAGGTCCAGGACCTCGTCGTGTGGGGCAACCACTCGCCGACGATGTTCCCCGACCTGTTCAACGCCAAGGTCAAGGGCCAGAAGGCCGTCGACGCCGTCGACGACATGGAGTGGTACGAGAACGAGTACATCCCGCGCGTCGGCAAGCGCGGCGCCGAGATCATCGACGCCCGCGGCGCCTCCTCGGCGGCGAGCGCCGCGAACGCGGCCATCGACCACGTCCGCGACTGGGTGCTCGGCGCCGACGGCCTGCGCTCCATGGCCGTCGTCTCGCACGGCGAGTACGGCGTCGAGGAGGGCCTGGTGTCGTCGTTCCCGGTCCGCTGCGGCGGCGGGGACTACGAGATCGTCGAGGGCCTCGAGGTCGGCGACTTCGCGCGCGGCAAGATCGACAGGACGGTCGACGAGCTCAAGGAGGAGCGCGACGCCGTCAAGAACCTCGGGCTGATCGGATAGCGAGCCGCTACGCCGCCTCCATCGGGTGCCAGCCCCGGCCCTCCTTGCGGACCATCCCGTCCTTCTGGAGGCCGGGCAGCACCCGGTAGAGGTAGTTCTGCTGGATGCCCATCTCCTGCGCGAGCTCCGGGATCGTGATGCCCGGCTTGGCGCGCACGAGCTCGAGCGCCTGCTTGCCGCGCGTGCCCGACCCGCGGGGACGCCCGCGGCGGCCGCTGCCGTTGGAGGACCCGCGTGAGGACGACCCGCGGCGTGCACGGGTGCGCGCCGGCGCCGGAGTTGCACTCACACCTTCCAGTGCCTGCACGGCGGCCTCGAGCCGGTGGAACTCTTCCACCAATGGCCGAAGCTCATCAAGACGTGACTGCATCTCACGTCGCTTTTCATCAAGGAAGTCCGCCATGCCTGCTTTCCGGTTGAATTTCCGTTACAGGCAGTGTCACACGAACGCCAGGAGCCGTCAATGCGCAGCAAGGTGACTGTCATCGGTGATTCGCGAACGGCCGCGGTGGCCGCGCTGCTGATCGCCCAGCTCGATCTCGCCGACGTCGTGCTGCTCGGCGCGCGCGCCGGCCTGGCCGACGACCTCGACGCGTGCGGCGATCTGCTGGGCTACGAGCCGCGCGTGACCGCGGGCGACTGGCCCGACCTCGGCGGCTCGGACGTCGTGGTCCTCGCCGGCGTCGGCCAGCGCACGGGCAAGGAGCTCGCCGACCGCTGCGCCCACGCCGTCGTCGTGGTGGCCTCCGGCGACCAGGCCGGCGACGTCGCCGCGCTGCTGGAGGCCACCCACTTCCCGAGGGCGCGCATCCTCGGCGTGGCGGTCGGCTCGGGCGACGGCCACGGCCCGCTGCTCCAGGCGGCGGGCGCCGCGCGCCTGGTCGACCACGTGCTGCGCGACCGCCGGCGCGTCGTCGAGGCCTACGTCCTGTGCCGCACCGCCGACGACGACCCGCCGGGCGACGAGGTCCGGCGCGCCGAGGTCCGCGTGGGCGCGCGCGGCGCCGAGGAGATCCTGTAGGGGTCGCTCAGCCCTCGAGCAGGGCCTTCAACTTCTTGAGCGACGCCCGCGCCTCCTTCTCGGGGAGGCCGCCGACCAGCGCGCGGCTGGCGACCGCGCCGAGCGGGCCGAACGGCGCCTTGAACTCGTTGCGGTAGTCGAAGCGGGTGCCGCCGCGCCCGTTGTCGGAAAGGCGGTACTCCGTCTCGGCCTTGGAGTGCGCCGGCCCCTTGCCGTTCCACTGCGCGCGGTGGGGGCGGTCGTTGGCGGTCAGCTGCCAGTGCACCTTGAACTTGGCGCCGCGCAGGCACAGCACCTGGTCCATGCGCCCGTCGTCGTGGCCGAGCAGCTCGCGGTGGATGGTCACCCACTCGCCCAGGCGCTCGGGGTCCATGACCACGTCCCAGACGCGCTCGACCGGCGCGTCGATGTCGATGCTGGTGACGACCTCGCTCACGTGGCAGCACCCTATCCCGGTCAGCGCCCGGCCAGCTCCTCGACCCGCTCCCACTCGCGCAGCGAGCGCTCGATCGCGGCGTCGAGGCGGTGCAGCCGGACACCGAGCAGCGCGGCCGCGCTGCCGTCGCGCGGGAGCAGGTCGGTGGCCAGGCCCTCCATCAGCGGGCCGATCAGCGCGTGGTCCTCGCCGGCGATCGCCGCGGCCACGACGCTGGCCACCGGCGTCAGCGAGAAGCCCAGGTTCAGCCGCGGCCGGCCGAGCAGCAGCGCGTCGCGGATGCGCTCCACCAGCTCGCCGTAGGTGACGACGTCCGGCCCGGCGATGTCGAGCGACAGCGGCCCGCGGACCGCGTCGCTCGTGCCGGCGGCCAGCAGGAAGGCGAGCACGTCGCGGCCGTCGATCGGCTGGGTGCGGTTGTCGCGCCAGCTCGGCAGCGGCATCACGGGGACGCGCTCGACGAGGCGCACCAGGAAGCGGAACGAGCGCGAGCGCGCCCCGATGACGATCGACGCGCGCAGCGCCACCGACTCCGGCGCGGAGCCCAGCAGCACGCGCTCGACGTCCAGGCGGCTGGAGAGGTGCGCCGAGGGCGGCGCATCGGCGGGGACCAGGCCGCCGAGGTAGACGACGCGGCGCACGCCGGCGCGGGCGGCCGCGGCCGCGAAGTGCTCGGCCGAGCGGCGCTCGCGCGCGGGGAAGGCCTCGCCGCCGGGCTCCATGGAGTGGATGAGGTAGTAGGCGACGTCGACGCCGTCGAGCGCCTCGTCCAGCCCGGCGCCGGTCAGGGCGTCGCCCAGCACGACGTCGCGGGTGTCCACGCCCGCGGCGGCGATGCGCCCGGCATCGCGCCCGAACGCGCGGACGTCGTGGCCGGCGGCCTGCAGCCGCGGCGCGAGCGCGGCGCCCACGTAGCCGCTGGCCCCTGTGACGAGCACCTTCATCGACGGCGCATCGTGCCCGATCGCCGCGTCCTACGATCACCCGATGGCGCACGAGGAGGCAGACGGCGACGTCGACGTCGCGATCGTCGGGGGCGGGATCGTCGGGCTGGCGACCGCCCGCGAGCTCCAGCGCCGCCGGCCCGGCGCCCGCCTCGCGGTGCTCGAGCGCGAGGCGGACCTCGGCGTCCACCAGACCGGCTCGAACTCCGGCGTCGCCCACGCGGGCATCTACTACAAGCCGGGGTCGCTGAAGGCGCAGCTGTGCGTCGAGGGGATCCGCCGGCTCTACGACTTCTGCGACGAGCACGGGGTCGCCTACGAGAAGTGCGGCAAGGTCATCGTCGCGCTGGACCGCTCCGAGCTCGGGCGCCTCGACGAGCTCGAGGCCCGCGGCCGCGCCAACGGCGTGCCGGACCTGCGGCGGATCGGCCCCGACGACCTGCGCGAGCTCGAGCCCCACGCGGTGGGCATCGACGGACTGCACTCGCCGCACACGGGCATCGTGGACTTCCGCGGCGTCGCCGCCGTGCTGGCCGCGCAGCTGCGCGACGCGGGCGCGAGCGTGGCCACCGGCTGCGAGGTCGTGGGCCTCGAGCGGCGCGCCGGCCGCACCGTCGTCCGCCACGCCCGCGGCGAGCTGCGCGCGAGGCAGGTCATCACGTGCGCGGGCGCGTGGTCGGACCGGCTGGCGGTGGCCGCCGGCGCCGACCCCGACCCGCGGATCGTCCCCTTCCGCGGCGGCTACCTGAGGCTGCGCCCCGAGCGCCGGGAGCTCGTGCGCTCGCTGATCTACCCGGTGCCCGACCCCGACCTGCCGTTCCTCGGCGTCCACCTCACCAAGCGCGTCGACGGCGAGGTCCTGCTCGGCCCGACCGCGCTGCTGGTCGCCGCGCGCGACCGCCGGCGGGCCTTCGACGCGGTGGACCTGCGGGCGACGCTCGGCTGGCCGGGGACCTGGCGCGTCGTGCGGCGCTTCTGGCGCACCGGTCTGACCGAGATCGGGATGGCCCTCAGCCGGAAGGCCTTCGTCCGCGCCTGCGCCCGCTACGTGCCGGAGCTGCGGCCCGAGGACGTCCTGCCGGGCCCGTCAGGGGTCCGCGCCCAGGCCGTGGGGCGTGACGGGGCGCTGGTCGACGACTTCGTCGTCAGCGAGGCCGGCGGGGCCCTGCACGTCCGCAACGCGCCCTCGCCGGCGGCCACCTCGTCGCTGGCGATCGCGCGGCTCATAGCGGATCGGGCCGACGCCGCGCGGACCTGATCGCCGGCCACGCCGCAAACACCGCGTTTTCGCTGCGTTTTCCCGCTAGGAGCAGCGATTTCGCGGCTTTTCCCGGCATTTGCGGGATGGCCTCTGCAGCGGCTCGCCGGATGGGCTCTAATGCCGCCGTCGTGAGCGAGCGGAGCAAGATGAACAAGTCGGTCGGAACGCGCCGGAGCGGGGGTCGCCAGCCCACCTGCGACGACTGCTACTTCCGCTGCAACATGCTCTGCGCGCTCAGCCTCGACGAGCCGTGCGCGACCTTCCGGCCGGACCACCCGGAGGGCCTGCGCCCGCCGCGCCAGCTGCGCTTCCACTTCCGCCAGCCCGCCCGCACGACCGCGGCCTGGGCGTTCCCCACGGCGGAGGAGCAGGCGGCTCTGCACGCGTAGGCCGCGGATAGGCTGCGGCGCATGCAGATCCGCGCCGCCGTGCTCGAGGACTTCGGCAAGCCGCTCGTCGTGCAGGACGTCGAGCTCGACGGGCCCAAGGCCGGCGAGGTGCTCGTGCGGCTGGCCGCCTGCGGGGTCTGCCACACCGACATGTACACCGCCAGCGGGGCGGACCCGTCGGGCTACGCGCCGACCGTGCTGGGCCACGAGGGCGCCGGCGTCGTGGAGGCGGTGGGCGAGGGCGTGACGAGCCTGGCGCCCGGGGACCACGTGGTCACGCTGTTCTCGCCCCAGTGCCGCGAGTGCGTCCACTGCCGCAGCGACAAGACGAACCTCTGCCTGGCCATCCGCGAGGAGCAGAACAAGGGCCACCTGCCGGACGGCACCACGCGGCTGCACCGCGGCGACGAGCGGATCCGCAGCTTCATGGGGACGAGCACGTTCGCCGAGGCCACGGTCATGCCCGAGATCGCGCTGGCCAAGGTCGACCCGGCCGCGCCGCTGGACGTCGTGTGCTCGCTGGCCTGCGGCGCGACCACCGGCATCGGCGCGGCGCTGTACGTCGCCAAGGTCGAGCCGGGCACGACGTGCGCGGTCTTCGGCGCCGGCCTGGTCGGCCTCGGCGCGGTGGCGGGCGCGCGGATGGCGGGCGCCGCGCGGATCATCTGCGTCGACCTCGACGAGGGCCGCCTCGAGCAGGCGCGCCACCACGGCGCGACCGACACCTTCATCGGCGGGCCGGACGCCGTCGAGCGGATCCTCGAGATGACCGGCGGCTTCGGCGCCGACTACACCTTCGAGGCCACCGGCAACGTGAAGGTCATGCGCCAGGCGGTCGAGGCCGCCCGCATGGGCTGGGGCCTGTGCACCGTCGCCGGCGTCGCGGGCAAGGGCGAGGTCCTCGAGGTGGTGCCGCGTTACCTGATCACCGGGCGGCGGATCGCCGGGGCGTCGTTCGGCGGCGCCAAGGGCCGCGACCGTGTGCCCGAGCTCGTGCGCAGCTACCTCGACGGCGACCTCGACCTCGAGGCCTTCGTGACCCGGCGCATCGCCCTCGACGAGGTCAACGACGCGTTCGCGGCGATGGATCGCCACGAGGGCGTGCGCACGGTCATCACGCGGTTCTGACGTCGAAGCGCAGCAGGCCCGGCGCGGCGCCCACGCGGGCGACGCGCTGCTCGAGCCGGTGGCGCAGCAGCTCGGCGGCCTCGGCCGTCGGCAGGAACGGGTCGGCCACGACGCGGCCGCTGGCCTGCGCGATGGCGGCGACGAGGCGCCCGCCGTCGACCTCGGCCACGAGGCTCGGGCCGGCGATCGGCCGCTGGCTGTCCAGCGCGGCCAGGCGGCGCAGGGCGGTGGCGTCCTCGGGGGTGGCGGGGCGGAGGACCAGGGTGCTCATGTCGACCATGACGAGCATGGTCCTCCGAGGTCCCGATCAAGTCCAATGATCGTTTGCGACCGCCCCCA
>JACRMD010000379.1 GCA_016215085.1 Solirubrobacterales bacterium
CCGTTGTCGAGGTACAGCGTCTGCGTGACGGTGCCGGGCTCGTCGACGGTCACCGTGGTGGTGAACACGCCGGCCGACAGCGCGCGGAACGCGGCGGCCGGGGCGAAGACGGCCTTGGGGACGTCGAGCTTGCCCGCGGGCCTGCCGGTGTCCACCGGCGGCTTGGGCGCCGGCGCCGGCACCGGCACGACGGCCGGGGCCGCCGCCGGCGGGGCGCACGCGCCGACCTTGCGGCTCGTGCTCGTCGTGAAGACGACGTCGCCCGGCAGCTTGCGGGTCTGCGTCACGTGCACGCGCCACTCGGGCGCGAGCACCTTCGGGTAGGAGCCGGCGAACTGCTCGCCGCTGAGCGTGGTGACCGCGCCCTCGAGGTAGTCGTTGCGGCTGCCGTACGGGCCGAAGTAGAGGTACGCGCCGAGGTCGACGGCGCCATCGGGGTCGCGGGTGCCCGAGACGCTGCCGGGCGTGCCGCAGACCGACGCGTCGAAGGCGGGGCGGCCCGTGACCGTGACCTGCTGGGCCTGGCCGCTGTCGAGGTCGGTGTAGACCAGCTCGTCGCCGGGCTGCACGAGCGTCTCGACCCACGTGCCCCACTCGTGCCCGGTGCTCGTCGCCACGACCGAGCCGGCGCGCACGACGTCCAGGCGGCCGGCGTGCGGCGTCCCCGGGTAGCTCTCGACGTAGCCCTGCGCGACGCCGTCGTCGTCGACCCAGGTCGACGCGTAGAAGGTGGTGCCGGCGCTGGCGGGGCCGGCGATGGCGCCCATCGCGCCGATGACGGCCACGGCCGCGCTCGCGCGCCGCGCCCAGGAGGTCTGCAACATGAACGTCCTTGTTCGGAGGTTGGCGTCCCTGGTCGGTCGGCCCCGCGCCCGCCCGACGCAGCGCGATTGTCCGACCAACCGGGCTTGAGGTCCGACCGCGGTCCTGTGCTGGCCTTGAGGTTCGGCGGGTACCGTGGGCCGGACCATGATCGCGTTCATCCTCTCGGTGCTGATCACGGGCCTCGTCGTCGGCGCCCTCGGCCGCCTCGCGCTGCCCGGCCCCGACCCCATGTCGATCCCGGCCACGATCGGCATCGGCGTCGCCGGGTCGTTCATCGCCGGCCTCATCGTCCTGCTCGTCTGGGGCCAGCGGGCGGCGCCGGGCGTGCTGCTCTCGGTGCTGTGCGCGACCGGCCTGGTCTACCTCGTCCGCCGCTCGCGCGGTCAGGGCATCAGCTCGACCCGCCGGCGCGCGGGCTCCAACCCCTACCGGTTCTAGGCCGCGCGGCGCAGCGACGCCGGCTCGGGGGCCGGGCGGGCGACCGGGCGGCCGCGCGCGTCGCGGACCTCGGCCCGCGTCGCCTCGCGCCAGCCCAGCAGCGCCCAGAGGTCGACGAGCAGCAGGACGACGAACGCGAGCGCGACGCCGGTCGCGAAGAAGCGGTGGCCGCGGTCGGCGGCGGGCAGCTTCACGCCCGTCACCAGCGCGACGTCGGCGTCCGGGCGGAGCAGCGGAGTGCGGGCGATCGCGGCCTTGACCACGTCGTAGGCGGGCTTGGGCCGGCCGTCGTAGGTGATGAGGCCCTTGTTGTGGATCGCGTCGCGCGCGACGCCCTTGCGCAGCGCGCCGCCGTCCCAGTCGGGCTTGACCGCGAACTCCTGCAGCGTCCAGTAGATGGCGCCGCTGAGGAACGGCGCGCGGTCGGCCTCGCCGAGCACCGTGCGCGCGTAGTCGGCCTGGAAGGCGTAGGTCTCCTTCGTCCGCGCCGGCCCGTGGTAGGTCGACTCGGCGCCGAACTCGGTCAGCACCAGGCCGGCGCGCGGGTACATCTCGCGCATCGAGCGCAGGTAGGGCTCGAGGTCGCGGATGTTCGCCGTCGAGTGATCGTCCTTGCCCGGGTACCAGCCGAAGTAGCTGTTGATCCCGAGCATGTCGAACGCCGCGTAGGCCTTCTGGCGCGGGAAGCCCGGGTAGCTCAGCGTGTCGACCGAGGTCGGCAGCGTCGGGTCGAGGTCGCGCACCAGGCGGCGGGCCTCGCGCAGGTAGGCGTCGGTGCCCGGCACCTCGTCGGGCACGACCGAGAGCTCGTTGGCGACCGAGTGCGTGATGACCGACGGGTGGCTGCGCGCGGCGAGGACCGTCGCCCGCAGCGTCGAGAGCGCGGCGTCGCGCTGGGCGCCGGTCTCCAGCAGGCGGTCGCGGTGGTAGATCGGCGCCTGGCTCCAGACGAGAATGCCGGCGGCGTCCAGCGCGCGCAGCAGCCGCTCGTCGAGCGCGTAGTGCGCGCGGGTGACGTTCGCGCCGATGGCCTTCAGGTCGGCGACGACCTTGCGCACGTCGGCGTCGGTCATCGCCGGGCCGCGGCCGGGCACGTCCTCCTGGATCGACGCGCCGCGCAGCTCGACGTGGCGGCCGTTGAGCACGAGCAGGCCGTCCCTGACGGCGACGGTGCGCAGGCCGACCTTCGCGCGGTCGAGGTCCCAGACGCGGCCGCCCTCGCGGACGCGCAGCTCGGCCTGGTGCAGCACCGGGTGCTCGGGCGACCACGGCCGCGCGCCGCGCGGGGCGTCGACCGCGAGCCGCACGCGGGCCTGCTCGCCGGGCGCCAGCGGGCGGACCGCCTGCGTGACGCGGCGGCCGAGCACGCGGGTCTCGACGGTCGGGCGGATCGTGCGCCGGGCGCGGTTGAGGACGACGGTGTCCACGAGCACCTGCCAGCGGCCGCCGGCGCGCCGCGAGAGGAAGCCGGGGTCCTCGGCGGTGACGGCGCCGACCGGCACGAGCGCCACCGGGCGGGTGATGCCGCCCCAGTTCCACCAGCCCTCGCGCGGCTCCTTGCCCTTGCGGTTGTCCACCGCGACGGTGACGACGTGCTCCTTGCCGTCCTGGAACGCGCTCGGCAGCGCGACGGTGAACGGCGCGTAGGGGTCGCGGTGGGTCGCGACCTGCTCGCCGTCGAAGAAGACCCTGGCCACGCGACGGACCTGCTCGAAGCGCAGGCCCCAGCGCATGCCCTCGGGCGCGTCGGGCGCGGCCAGCCGCAGCTCGTACTTGCCGGCCGTGCCGCCGAACTCGGCCTTGACGGGCTCGCCGTCGAAGACGTGCGGGAGCGTCACCGGGCCGTACTGGCCGCCGGCCGGCAGGTAGTCC
>JACRMD010000380.1 GCA_016215085.1 Solirubrobacterales bacterium
CGGCGGACACCGGCACGGCGGCCAGCGCCGCCAGCGCCGCGAGCGCAGCCGGGACCACCGCCAGTCGAACCCTGCGATCCATCCAGGACCTCCCGACGTCACGGTTCCCGCGCGCAGAGCACCGCAAACCGGCTCATCACGTCGAGACCGCAGAAACCCGGAACTATTCCGCGTATGTGCGGTCTCGGCGCGCGTCAGCCGCCGAAGCGGTTGGTGATCGGCACGCGGCGGTCGCGGCCGAACGCCTTCGAGGTGATCTTGATCCCCGGGGGCTGCTGGCGGCGCTTGTACTCGGCGACGTCGACGAGCCGGATCACCCGCTTGACGTCCTCCTCCGACAGCCCGCGCGCGACGAGCTGCTCCCGGCCGAGGTCCTCCTCGACGTAGCCCTGGAGGATCGCGTCGAGCACCTCGTAGGGCGGCAGCGAGTCCTCGTCCTTCTGGTCGGGGCGCAGCTCGGCCGACGGCGGCCGCGTGACGATCGAGTCCGGGATGGGGGAGTCCGGGTCGCGCCTGGCGCGGACCTCGACGAGCCGGTAGACGAGCAGCTTCGGGCAGTCCTTGATGACCGCGAAGCCGCCGGCGCTGTCGCCGTAGAGCGTGGAGTAGCCGACCGACATCTCCGACTTGTTGCCGGTCGTCAGGACGAGCCAGCCGAACTTGTTCGACAGCGCCATCAGCAGGTTGCCGCGGATGCGCGCCTGCAGGTTCTCCTCGGTGATGTCGGCCTCGCGGCCCTCGAAGACCGGCGCCAGCATCCGGTCGTAGACCTGCGTCGCCTCGCCGATCGAGAACTCCAGCAGCTGCACGCCGAGGTTCCGCGCCAGCACCCGCGCGTCGTCCTGCGTCCCCGACGACGAGTACGGCGAGGGCATCACGACGCAGGTGACCTTCTCGGGGCCGAGCGCGTCGACGGCGACCGCCGCCACGAGCGTCGAGTCGATGCCGCCCGAGAGCCCGAGCACGACGTGGTCGAAGCCGTTCTTGCGCACGTAGTCGCGCGTGCCGAGCACGAGCGCCCCGTAGACCTCCGCGTCGCCGTCGA
>JACRMD010000381.1:0-707 GCA_016215085.1 Solirubrobacterales bacterium
CCGCCAACCTGCTGCGCCGCGCCGGGGCGCCGCGCGACGTGCCGCGCGCGCTGTTCGCCTACAACCACTCGACGGCGTACGTCGGCGCGCTGCGGCGGTTCGCGGCGCGGATGCGGGCCGACGAGCGCGCATTCCTGACCTACTACGCGTGGCAGGTCTACGCACGGACGCCCGCGGGCGTGCGTCGGCTCACCGGTCCGGGGCTCGGCCCTTGAGGCCGCCCGCAGTACCCTGAGGACATGGAGTCCACCAACGTCGGCGACCGCGTGAAGGTCGCCACCGAGGGCCCGGTCCTCGACGGCATCGTCTTCGACCTGCCGAGCGACAGCAAGGCGGTGGTGGCCGTGATCGACCGCGCCCGCGGCCCCGTGCTGCGCCCCGTCCCGCGCTCCCGCCTGAGCGAGCGCACCGAGGAGGGGCCCGACGACCGCGCGCTCGAGCTCCTGATCCGCCGCACGCCGCCGCCCAGCCACGGGCACGGGCGTCCCGGCAACGGGGGCCAGCAGGGCCGCTCCGGCTTCAGCCGCGCGACCGGGCACCGCACGACCGGCAAGTAGCGATCTTCACCGCGTCGCACCGCGGCGGCTCCGGGCCGCCGCTCGTCTGCCTGCACGGGTTCACCGACACCTGGCGGACGTGGGAGCTCGTGCTGCCGACCCTCGAGCGCCACCACGACGTGCTCGCGCCGACGCTCGCCGGCCATGCCG
>JACRMD010000381.1:714-4891 GCA_016215085.1 Solirubrobacterales bacterium
GACGCCGGCTTCGCGACGGCGCACCTGGTCGGCAACTCGCTCGGCGGCTTCGTCGCGCTGCAGCTGGCGGCGCGCGGTCGCGCGCGCTCGGTCGTGGCGCTCGCGCCGGCCGGCGGCTGGGCGGTGGGCGACGAGTCCTACAAGGAGACGCTCGCCTTCTTCCCGGCGATGCAGCAGCAGATCCGGATGGTCGCCCCGCAGGCGCGGGCCTACCTCGCCACCGACGAGGGCCGCCGCCGCGCGACGCTGATGAGCACGGTCCGCTACGAGCACCTGCCGGTCGAGCTGCTCGAGCACCAGATGCTGGGCACCGCCGCCTGCCGCGACGTCGTGCCGATGGTCGACCACGCCATCGAGCACGGCTACGAGCTCGACCCCGAGCGGGTCACCTGCCCGGTGCGCATCGTCTGGGGCACCGAGGACAAGTTCCTGCCGTGGCCCTCGGCCGCCGCGCGCTTCCGGCAGGACTGGCTGCCGCAGGCCGACTACGTGGTGCTCGACGATGTGGGCCACCAGCCGCAGCTCGACGTGCCGGTCGAGGCCGCGCAGCTGATTCTCGGCGTCACGAGCTGAACGCGCCGCCGCCCGGGGTGTGGATCTCGAGGTACCGGCCGACGCCCGCGAGGGCGTGGGGGAGGCCGGCGGGGACCTGCGCCCATGTGCCGGCCGCAAGCGTCGTGTCGCCGAGCGCGAGCTCGCCGTCGAGCACGTAGTAGGAGACGAGGTGGTCGTGGGTCGCGCCAGGCGCCTTGCCGTCGAGGCGCACCTCCGCCACCGCGACCTCGTCGGCGTCGGCGAGCAGGTCGACCTGCAGGCCGGGGCGGTCGACGACCGTCTCGCGGTGGCCGACGACCGCCAGGCTCACCGGGCGGCCGCCGTCGGCGGGCGGGTCGTGCTGGTCGAAGAAGTCCACCGGCGCGCCGTCGCGCAGGCCGCGCATGTACTCGGCGAAGCCCCGGCCGGGCGCGTGGAGGTTGAGGTAGCGCATCTCGACGCTCGAGGCGTTGCGGAAGCCGTGGACCACGTCGGGCGGGATGCGCGTCAGCGTGCCCGGCGGCAGCGCGTGCTCGTCCCCCTCCGGGCCGAGCCGCGCGGTGAACTCGCCCTCCAGGACATAGAAGAGGTCGGTGTGGTGGTGATGGACGTGGAGGTCGGCGCCGTCGCGGCCGGGGCCGAAGCGCGACCAGGTCGCGGCGAGCGGGGCGGCGTCGGAGAGGATCTCGACGCGGCGGTCCGGGGCGTCGCCGATGACCTCGCCGGTGCGAGGGGGAATGACGGTCGGCTCAGACATCGACGCCAGCCTACGTCCCTGGGAGGATCAACACCATGACCTTCATCGAGACCGTCGCGCCGGACGAGGCCGCGGGCCCGGCCGCCGAGATCTACGCCGCCGACCGCGAGGCCTTCGGCCGCCTGCCGAACTTCACGCGCGCGTTCTCGCTGCTCCCCGAGGTCTACGCGGCGTGGAAGGGCCTCAACGGCGCGATCAAGGCCACGATGGAGCTGCGCCGCTACGAGCTCGCGACGGTCGCCGCGGCGCGCCGGCTGCGCTCGAGCTACTGCGCGCTGGCGCACGGCTCGATCCTCGCCGACCGCTTCCTCGGCGCCGACGCGGTGCGCGCGGCGGTCGCCGATCCCCGCGCCGCCGGCCTCGACGACGCCGACGTCGCCGTGATGGAGCTCGCCGACAAGGTGGTCGCCGACGCGACGACGGTCACGCAGGCCGACGTCGACCGCCTGCGCGCGTCCGGCCTCACCGACGGTGAGATCCTCGAGGTGATCCTCGCCGCGGCGGCGCGGTGCTTCTTCAGCAAGGTGCTCGACGCGACCGGCGCGCTGCCCGACAGCGCCTACGCGGAGCTCGACCCGGCGCTGCGCGACGCGCTCACCGTCGGAAGGCCGATCGCGTCGTCCTGAGCGGTGGCGCTGCAGCAGGCGTCCTCGCACCCGTCCGCGGTGAAGCCGTCCAGCGGCGAGCCGACGCAGCAGCCGTCCCCGCGCCAGGCCTCGGCGCCCTCCTTGACCGCGACGGCGGCGATGAGCAGGCCGACGATCGGGTCCAGCCACCAGGCGCCCGCGATCGCGTTGCCCAGCAGGCCGACGAGCAGCGCGCCGGCCAGGTAGGCGCAGAGCACGTTCTGGCGGCCCTCGCCCTTGGTCGCCGCCGACCCGATCTCGTCGGCGGTCCGCTTGCTCGGCGATCCCGAGCAGCGGCATGGTCACGAGGCTCCAGACCGCGAGCGCCATCCCGAGCACGCTCACGTCCGCGTGGTGGCTGCCGGCCGGCGCGCGCACCGACTCGACCGCGACGTACGGCGCGAGGATGAAGAACTGCACGGCCATGAGCTTCCGCGCGCGGTCCTCGGCCGGCGATGATCGCCACCTCGGCGCCCAGCGACAGCCACGAGAGCAGGCGCCCTCCCGCGGCGAGCTCCGCGTTGCGCTGCGGGCTGATCGCGGCGACGGCGGCCATCGGCCTTCAGGCAACTCAGCACCGCGCGAAGGCCTGGGGCCCTAAGAACGGCAGGCGGGCGTCGCAGGCTCCAACGGCGAGCGACTCCCGCGGCCTGAGGGTCGTCCGTGCTCCGCCCGGCTGCGTCAGCTGCGGCCAGGCGGCCGCGCGATCGCCCGGCGCCGGTCGCGCAGCGCGATCGCATCACGCAGGTCGCCGAGCTCGGCCTGGCGCTGCAGGAGCGCCATCCGCTCGTCTCTCCCGAGACCCGGTGCCGAGAGGCGCTCACCGACGTCGGCCAGCGCGGCCGCGAGGTTCGTGCGCGGGCCGGCGTCCTCGGCGGAGCCATCCGTCATCGCGCAATGACGGGCGAGCCGCTCCGCGGCGCCGGACGCGACCCGCTCCAGCTCGGCCAGTCGCCGCAGGTCGCCGCCGCCCGCGTACATGCGCTGCCGGTAGAGGGCGACGCGGTTGCCGGCGTACCGCGCTTCGGCGGCCAGGTGCGCCTCCGTGTGATCCAGGGACATGCGAGTCCCTTCTCGGGCTCGCGCGGCGCAGTCAGCCCCGGGTGTCACCCGCTCGTGTACCACCAAGACTCCTCGCATCGGCCCGCGCGGTCAAGCGGGCTTCCTCGACGACCCGCCGCGACCATCCGGCATCGCCGGCTGCCCATCCGGCCTCGGCAGACGCTACGGTCCCGCCTGGTGCTGCAGCTCGTCGGGATCAGCGCGGAGCTCGTCGTCGAGGGCGAGGACGACGACGCGGGCGCGTTCAGCGGCCGCGTCCTCGCGATCGCCGCGGACTCCGGCGCAGGGGGCCCACCCGGCCCATCCACGACGTGGCTGCTCGTCGTCGACGACCGGCGTCCCGAGCCCGTCTGGGTCTCGCAGGCGGCGGTCAGCTCGCAGCGGCTCGGACGCTGAACCGCTCAGGCGTCAGGTCAGCCGGCCGGTGGCGGCCAGCACCGTCTCGGGCGCGGTGATGCCGGCGTCCGCGGCATCGGCGAGGAACCGGTCGACCGCCAGGCCCTCCGCGTCACCCGCCGTCTCGGCCTCGACGACGTAGTCGGCCGTGACCGTCCAGCGCACCGGTGCGATCGAGTCGTCGATCGTCAGCGTGCGGCCGTCGCGCGCGTCGATCCACGCCCGGAGCAGGTCAAGGGTGTCGCGCGGCGCGTGCGCCGCGTCGTACGAGGCGGTCACGGTGACCGGATGGGGAGCCGGAGGCATGCTGTCCGTGGTCGAGGGTCGGAGCGGTTCGCGGTGGGCGCGCGTTGCGACACCGCCACAGGACGACGATACGGGCCCAGCCCCGGCGGCGCACGCCGGCGGCCTGATCGGCGGGCCGGCCGGCGAGGCTGCTCCACGGTCGCGACGCGGCGGGCCGCCGCCCGCTCTGTCGTCGCCGCGGCGATACGCTGAGGCCGTCCACTGAGGAGATGGAGCGCATGAGCGTCGCCCTTATCACCGTGCTCGCGGTCGGCACCGGTGTCGTCGTGATCGTCGTTGCCGTCGCGGTGGTGCTCCTGGCCCTGATCCTCTCGGCGTCGATGCGCGGTCGGCGGAAGCGCACCGAGCAGGCTCGGGAGCCGGCCGAGCGGCGAGCCGACCCGGACCGGTAACCGGTCGCCCCGTCTGCGCGCACGATGCCAAGCCGGGTCGTCGCCCGGATGGACGCATACCAGCGGCGTCACCGCTGGCTCGGCTTTCCCTTGGCCGTGATCTA
>JACRMD010000382.1 GCA_016215085.1 Solirubrobacterales bacterium
CGACGCCGCCGGCAACCGCCGGACGACGAGCTTCGCCGTCCGGCTCCGTCGCTAGCGCGGGGCCATCCGCAGCGCGCCGTCCAGGCGGATCGTCTCGCCGTTGAGCATCGGGTTCTCGACGATCTGGCCGACGAGCTGCCCGTACTCGGCCGGCTGCCCGAGCCGCGGCGGGAACGGGATCGACTGCCCCAGCTTGGTGCGCGCCTCCTCGGGCAGCGCCGCGAGCAGCTGCGTGTCGAACAGGCCCGGGGCGATCGTCACCACGCGGATGCCGTACTGCGAGAGGTCGCGGGCGACGGGCAGGGTCATGCCGACGACGCCGCCCTTGGACGCCGAGTAGGCGACCTGGCCGACCTGGCCGTCGAACGCCGCGATCGAGGCGGTGTTGACGAGCACGCCGCGCTCGCCGTCGGCGTTGGGCTCGTTGCCGATCATCGCCGCCGACGCGAGCCGCAGCACGTTGAAGGTGCCGACCAGGTTGATGTCGATGATGACCTTGAAGGGCTCCAGCGGATGCGGGCCCTTGGAGCCGGCGACCTTCTGCGCCCACCCGGTCCCGGCGCAGGTGACGGCGATCCGCAGCCCGCCGTCGGCCTCGGCGGCCTTGGCGACGGCGGCCTGGACCTGGTCCTCCTCGCGCACGTCGACCTGGACGAACTCGGTGCCGAGCTCCTGCGCGAGCTGCTGACCGCGGTCGGCGTTGATGTCGGCGATGGTCACGACCGCGCCCTGCTCGTGCAGCCGCCGGACGGTCGCCTCGCCGAGGCCCGACGCGCCGCCGACGACGAGCGCCCCACTTCCCTGGATCTCCATGCGCGGGACTCTATGACGCCCGCGTCATCTTCGTCCCGGTGGCCGGATCCGGCCAATCGCGCAGCGCGCGCGGAAGGGCGGCGGCGGGCGCGGGGTCCTCGGATCCAGCGACCCCACACCCTCCCCAAGGAGCACCCGCATGACCCACGCGGTCGACCTCGACCCGACCCGGCTGGAGACCTTCCTCGGCCAGGTGATGACGGACCTCGCCGCCTGCTACGGCGGCGTCATGGCCAGCCTCGGCGACCGCCTCGGCCTCTACCGCGCCATGGACGGCGCCGGCCCCCTGACCGCCGCCGAGGTCGCGTCCCGCGCCGGCTGCGCCGAGCGCTACGTGCGCGAGTGGCTCGGCAGCCAGGCGGCCGCCGGCTACGTCGACTACGACGCGGAGACCGAGGCCTACACCTTGCCGCCCGAGCACGCCGCGGTGCTCGCCGACACCGAGAGCCCGGCGCTGATGATCCCGGCGTTCAACGTCCCCGCCTCGATGTGGCTCGACGAGGACCAGGCCGTCCACGCGTTCCGCACGGGCGAGGGCGTGCCGTGGGGCGCCCACCACGACCGGCTGTCCTGCGGCGTCGCGGCGTTCTACCGCAACGCCTACGGCGCGTCGCTGGTGCCCGAGTGGCTCCCGGCGCTCGACGGCGTCGTCGCACAGCTCGAGGCGGGCGCGAAGGTCGCCGACGTCGGCTGCGGCCACGGCCACTCGACGATCCTCATGGCCCAGGCGTTCCCGGCGTCGACCTTCGTGGGCTACGACACGCACGAGGTGTCGATCGCCGCCGCGCGCGAGCACGCGGAGGCCGCGGGCGTCGCCGACCGCGTGACGTTCGCGGTCGCGTCGGCGACGAGCTACGAGGACGACGGCTTCGACCTCGTCTGCTTCTTCGACTGCCTGCACGACCTCGGCGACCCGGTGGGCGCCGCACGCCACGCGCGCTCCCGCCTGGCGCCGGGCGGCACCGTGATGCTCGTCGAGCCCTTCGCCGGCGACGCGGTGCAGGACAACGCCGGCCCGGTCGCGCGCCTGTACTACGGGGCGTCGACGACGATCTGCTGCGCCCACGCGATCTCCGAGGGCGGCGAGGCGCTCGGCGCGCAGGCCGGCGAGGCGCGCTTGGCCGAGGTCTTCCGCGAGGCCGGCTTCGGCCACTGGCGCCGCGCGGCCGAGACCCCGTTCAACCTCGTGCTGGAGGCGCGCGCCTGAGGCGCTCCGCGAGCTCCTCGTGCCCGCTCCGGCTCGCGGCCTCCGGTGCCGTGAGCCCGTCGTGGCCGACCCACCACGGGTCCGCGCCCAGCCCGAGGAGGAGGTCCGCCGTGGTGCGCTGCCCGCCGTGGGCGGCGCACCACAGCGCGTTGTCGAGGTCGGCCCGGGCGGCGCTC
>JACRMD010000149.1 GCA_016215085.1 Solirubrobacterales bacterium
GGACACCGTCGGGTTGGCGGTGCCGAAGGGTGCGAGGCCGGCGAGCTCCTCCGCCAGGGCGAGGCCGAGGTCGTCGCCGCCGACGACCGCGTCGACCCGCTCGACCGGCACGAGGTCCTCGGGCGCGAGGACCGCGGCGGCGTGGGCCTCGAAGGCGGCACGGAACGCCTCGAGCTCGGCGCGGGCGATGGTGCACCCCGCCGCCGCGCGGTGGCCGCCGTGGCGCAGGAGGTGCGCCGCGCAGGCGTCGAGGCCGCCGAGCAGGTCGAACGCGGGGATCGACCGGCCCGAGCCGGTGCCCTGGTCGCCGTCGAGCGCGATGAGGACGGCCGGGCGGTGGTGGCGCTCGGCGATCCGCGAGGCGACGATGCCGATGACGCCCGGGTGCCAGCCCTCGCCCCACAGGACGTAGGCGGGCCGGTCGCCGAGCTCGGCGACCATCGCCTCGGCCTCGAACAGGATGCGCTGCTCGGTGTGGCGGCGGTCGGCGTTGGCCCGGTCGAGCTCCTCGGCGATCTGCCGCGCCCGCTCGTCGTCCTCGGTGAGCAGCAGCTCGAGCGCCGCGTCGGCGCGGTGCAGGCGCCCGGCGGCGTTGATCCGCGGCGCGAGGCGGAAGCCGATCGCCCGTGCGTCGACCCGCGAGGGATCGCACTTGGCGACGCGCAGCAGCGCCCGCAGGCCCGGCTTGCGCGTGCGGCCGAGCGCCTCGACCCCCGCGCGCACCAGCCGCCGGTTCTCGCCGCGCAGCGGGACGCAGTCGGCCACGGTGGCCAGCGCGACGAGGTCGAGGTCGTCGTCGAGCGGGTGCGGGCCGGTCGCGTCGCCGGCCGCCGCGGGCTGCCCCTCGCCGTGCGCGGCCTCGGCCAGCGCGCGCGCCAGCTTGTACGCCACCCCGCCCGCGCACAGGTCCGGGCACGGGTAGCCGCGCACCGCCGGGTGCACGAGCGGCGCGTCGGGCAGCGCGCCGTCCGCGCGGGGGCTGTGGTGGTCGGTGACCACGACCTCCATGCCCAGCGACCGGGCGAGCGCCACCTCCTGGATCGCCGTGATCCCGCAGTCGGCGGTGACCAGCAGCTTCGTCCCCCGCGCGTGCAGCCGCTCGACGGTGGCGACGTTGAGGCCGTAGCCGTCCTCGGTCCGGCTGGGCAGGTACCAGTCGACGTCGGCGCCCAGGCGCCGCAGCGCCCGCACGAGGATGGCGGTGGAGCACACGCCGTCGGCGTCGTAGTCGCCGTGGATCGTGATGCGCGTGCCGGCGCGGGCGTGGCCGAGGACGACCGCGACCGCCTCGTCGAGGCCCGGGAAGTCGCAGGTGCCGTGCTCGTCGGCCGCGTCCAGCCACGCCTGCGCCGCGGCGGCGTCCGCCAGGCCCCGGCGCACGAGCACCTGCGCCAGCGCGAAGCTGACGCCGAGGCCGTCGGCGAGCGCCAGCGCGGCGGCGCTGTCGCACGGCGGGACCTCGAGGCGCGCGGTGGGCACCCCCGCAGACTCGCCGGGGCGCCGGACGGAAGCGCGGGGCCCTAGAGCTCGAGCGCCGGGATGCGGCGCCGCACGCCCTCGGCGTACGTGACGCCCATGCCGATGAGCGCGCCCGGGATGCCCTCGAGCGCGGTCAGCAGGTGCGTGTCGGACTCGCCGGGGATCGTGAAGCCGCTGATCATGAAGCCGACCACGAACGACCCGATGCACGCGCCGAGGAACGCGCCCACGATGCCGCCCCAGTACCGGTCGGGCAGCCAGATCGTGAAGTGCCAGAGGGCGATGCCCATCATGATCCAGACGAAGGCACCCATCAGCGCGGCCTCCCGTGGCGCTTGTTGCGCGACTTCTTGGGCTTGTCGCGCTTGTGGTCGTCCTTGAGCACGAGGTCCTCGGGCGAGGCGTCGGCCGTCGGGTCGGGCCCGGGCTCGGGCTCCGGCGCGATGTCGCGCTCCTGGGTCGCGGTGCGCGCCGGCCGCGGCGCCTGCTCGGTCTCGTGGGAGATGTCGCGCACCATGTCGTCGAACTCCGCCTGCGAGACGCGGCGCTCCGGATCCTCCGGCGCGGTGACGCGGCGCGGCGCGCGCTTGGGCCCGCGCGACTCGACGACCACGCCGTGGTCGGCGGTCGCGTACGCCGGGACCGCGCCGAGGTTGGCGAGGATCCGCGAGCGGCGCGCGCGGAACTTCTCCTCGCGCTCCTTCCAGTGCACGAGCACCGGGGACGCGATGAAGACCGACGAGTACGTGCCCGAGGCGATGCCGACGAGCAGCGCGAACGCGAAGTCCTTGAGGGTGTCGCCGCCGAAGAGCAGCAGGGCGAGCACCGGCAGCAGGGTGCAGAACGACGTGGCCAGCGAGCGGACGATGACCTCGGACATCGACCGGTTGACGATCTGCGAGAACGCGGCCCGCGGCATGCGCGGCGTGTTCTCGCGGATGCGGTCGAACACGATGATCGTGTCGTAGAGCGAGTAGCCGAGGATGGTCAGCAGCGCCGCGACCGTCGACGTCGTCACCTCCCGGCCGACGAGGGCGTAGATGCCGCCGGTGATGAGGATGTCGTGCGCCACCGCGATGAGCACCGGCACCGCGTACTTCCACTCGAACCGCAGCGCGATGTAGGCGCTGATCACGATCAGCGACGCGATGATCGCGATGATCGCGCTCTCCGCCACGCTCTGGCCGAAGGTCGGGCCGATCGAGCTGGACTGCAGCGCGCGCGGCTCGCCGAAGCGCTGCGTGAGCACCTGCTCGACGTTGGCGACCTTGTCGCCGGTCTCGCCGAGGGAGATCTGGAAGCCGTTGCCGTCGCCGCCGAGCTCGCGGTCGCCGGTGACCTTCTGGACCTCCGGGTTCTTGAAGCCGGCCTGCTGCAGCGTGTCGGAGATCTGGGTCTCCGTGGCGTTCTGCGTGAAGGCCGTCTTCACGCGCGTGCCCGACTCGAAGTCGATGCCGAAGTTCAGGCCCTTGGAGCCCAGCGCCATGGCGCAGATCACGAGGATCACGCCCGACATCGAGAAGAAGAAGCGCGACTTGCCGACGAAGTCGATGTTGAACCGCGACTTGTGCGACTCGCCGGCGCCGAGCATCGACGGGCTCTGGATGAAGCGCGAGCGCTGCATCGTGCCGAGCACCGCCTGGGTGGCGAGCACCGCGGTGAACAGCGAGGTCAGCGTGCCGATGCCCAGGACGAACGCGAAGCCCTTCACGCCCGCGGTGGCGAGGATGAAGAGGATGAACGCCACCATGAACGTGACGACGTTCGCGTCGATGATCGCCGACAGGCCCTTCTTGTAGCCCGTGGCGATGCCCGCCGCGACCGATCTGCCGCCGCGGATCTCCTCCTTGACGCGTTCGAAGATGACGATGTTCGCGTCCGCCGCGACGCCGATCGTGAGGATCAGGCCCGCGATGCCCGGCAGCGTCAGCGTGATCGGGATCAGCTTGATCAGCGCGTAGAAGTAGACGGCGTAGATGATCAGCGCGCCGACGGCGATGACGCCGAGGATCCGGTAGAAGGCCAGCAGGAACAGCGCGACGATCACGAAGCCCGCGATGCCGGCGATCAGGCCCTGGTGCAGGGCCTGCTTGCCCAGGGTCGCGGAGACCTGCGACGAGGAGACCAGGTCGAGCTTGATCGGCAGGGCGCCGGTCTTGAGCAGGTTGGCCAGCCGCTGGGCGGACTTGATCTTGAAGCCGCCCGAGATCTCCGAGCCCGTGCGGCCGTCGATGCCGTCCGGGTTCTGCTGGAAGTCGATGTACGGGACGGAGATCAGCTGGTTGTCCAGCACGATCGCGAAGTGCTGGAACGCCGCCTGTGGGTCCGAGCCCGGCAGGAACTGGCGCTGGCCGCGCTGCGCGATCTCGCGCGTGGTCGCCTGCCACTTCTTCGCGCCCGAGCCGGTGAAGTCGAACGTGACGTTGGGCTGCCCGGTGCCGCCGGGGCCGTTGTCGTAGTTCTGCTCGGGGTTCTTGATGTCCGTGCCGCGGAGGGCCGGATCGTCCTTGAGGATGTAGTACGCGTCCGCGGCGGCGGCCTTGGCGGCCGGGTCGCTGTCGTCGGCCTCGGCCTGGACGATCACGTAGCCGCGCGGGACCTTGATGATCTCGCCGGGCCTGCGGTCCGCGTTCTCGCAGGAGGCCTTGAGGTCCGCCTCGGTCTCCTGCGGCCCGCAGACGATCCGCTTCTTCATCGGATCGGCGCCGTAGAAGAGGCCGTTGGTCGTGTCGTCGGGCTCGTTGGTCGCCTTGAACTTCGAGGCGGTCTTGACCGCGTCGTAGTAGGTCATCGTGCCCGAGCCGGGCTGGCCGGCCGCCGGGCCGCCGGTGACGTTCGCGTCGCTCGGCGCGGGCTTGCCGTTCTTGCCGAGGACCTTCGACTCCCAGTCGTAGAAGTACAGCTGGGCGGTGGTGCCGACCTGGGAGCGCGCGTCCTCGAGGTTCTTGACGTCGGGCAGCGAGACGTCGATCTGGTTCGGGCCCGAGCGCTGGATCTCCGGCTCGGCGACGCCCAGCTGGTCGACGCGCTCGCGCATGACGTCGATCGCGCGGTCGATGGACTCGGCGTTGACCTGGCTGAAGCGCGTCGGCTTGGCCTCGTAGACCAGCGAGACGCCGCCCTTGAGGTCGAGGCCGAGGCGCGACTCCTTCGTGACGATGACGACCGCCGAGGCGATCAGCAGCCCGGCGACGAGGAGCAGGATGAAGAGGTTGCGACGGCGGTCGGTCATGGCAGGCGGTGGCGGAGGGTAACGCCCCAGACCAACGGGCGGGAGGTCACCGTTCCGGCGTGAGGACGAGGAGGAGTCCTCCGTCGTCATCGTACGCCGGGAACAGATCTGCAGTCGCGCGCGCGGGCAGATCGCCCTCCGCACGAACCTCGACCTGCTGGCCGAGCTTGCGCACGCCCCACTCGAGCACCGTGCCGACGGGATCCTCCCCGTCCTGGAACTCGAGGCCCAGCACGTCGCGCACCGGACGCCCGATCACCTTCTGGTCGTCGAGCCCCGTGAGCTCGAACGAGCCGCGGCCGCACGCGATGACCTTGCCCTGCTGGTCGCAGGCGAAGAACGCGGCGTCAGGCGCCGGGTAGTAGTCGTCGAGGAGCTCGAAGAGGAAGCCGAAGCCGCACTTCGAGCAGCCGCGCGGCTGGCGGCGGAAGCCGGCGTTGCGATCGGTCTGTGTGGTGCGGTTGCCGCAGTTGGGGCAGATGAACGTGTGGGCCATGGCGCGGGACTCCGGCGCACAGGGTAGCCGGGCGTCCCGTCGCTTCACCTCCGCTCAACATGCCATCGTGCCGCGCGATGGATGAGCCGGCACCCGTCTCGCTCGCCGACGCCGAGGTCGCCGCGGGCATCGCGCGCGCCGCCCGCAAGGGCCGCGGCGCCGACCGCGCGCCCACGCTGGAGCAGCTTCTCGCCGCGTTCGGCGAGCACGAGCCCACGCCCGATGCGCGGCGCCGCGTCAAGGCGGCCCTGGAGGTCGCCGACGTCCGCGTCAAGCCCGACCTCGAGGAGGCCGCGCCGGGCCAGCGCGTGCTGCTGCAGGTCCGCGGCGGCGGGGGCAGCGGCTCGGGCCGCGCGCTGGGCGGGCTGCTGGCGCTGGCCGCCGTCCTCGCGGTCGCCGCCGTCGCGGCGACGATCGCCGGCCAGGACGACAAGAGCGCCGGCGACGACCTGCCCGCCGACACCGGCGTCTCGGTCACCGCGCCGCCGACCACGCCGCCCGCGGCGACCACGGCGCCCGAGGACGGCGGCGCGACCGCCACCACGGCGCCCGAGGACGGCGCGACCACCACCACGACCACACCGGCCACCACGACGCCCGCGGACGAGCCGTCGGCGGCCGAGCGGCGCGCGGCCGAGCGCGAGCGCCGCCGCCGCGCCGCCGCCCGCAAGCGCGTGACGGTGCGCCTGACCGCGACGCAGCCGACCTTCCTCTGCGTGGAGGACGAGGACGGCCTGCAGCTCTTCGGCGGCACGCTGACCGGCCGCCAGACGTTCAAGGGCGACGACCTGCGCTTCAACATCGGCCTCGCCTCGACCGAGGTGCGCGTCAACGGCAAGGTCGTGCCGCTGCAGGGCTCGCCGACCGGCATCCGCGTCACCCGCAAGGGCACGACGGTGCTCGCGTCGGGCCAGCGGCCCTGCTGATCAGAACAGCGGCTGCTCGGCCGGCGGCGCCAGCCCGAGGTGCCCGAATGCCCGCGGCGTCGCGACGCGGCCGCGCGGCGTGCGCTTGAGGAAGCCGCACTGCAGCAGGTAGGGCTCGTAGACGTCCTCGATCGTGTCCGCCTCCTCCCCCACCGTCACGGCGAGCGTCGACAGGCCGACGGGGCCGCCGGCGAACTTCTCGCACAGCGCCGACAGCAGCTCGCGGTCCAGGCGGTCGAGGCCGAGGTCGTCGATCTCCAGCAGGGCGAGCGCCGCGTCGGCCGCGGCGGCGTCCACCACCCCGGAGCCGCGCACCTCGGCGAAGTCGCGCACCCGCTTGAGCAGCCGGTTGGCCACGCGCGGCGTGCCGCGCGAGCGGCGGGCGACCGCGGCCGCGCCGCCCTCGTCGATCGAGCAGCCGAGGATCTGGGCCGAGCGGTGGACGATCTGGGTGAGCTCCGGCCCGCCGTAGGGCTCGAGCCGGTGCTGGATGCCGAAGCGGTCGCGCAGCGGCGTGGTCAGCAGCCCGGCGCGGGTGGTGGCGCCCACGAGCGTGAACGGCGGCAGGTCGAGCGTCACGACCCGCGCCCCGGCCCCCTGGCCGACGGTGATCGGCAGCTGCCGGTCCTCCATCGCCGGGTAGAAGGTCTCCTCCAGCGCGCGCGAGAGGCGGTGCAGCTCGTCGACGAAGAAGACGCTGCGCGGCTCCAGCGCGGTCAGGAACGAGGCGATGTCGCCCTTGCGCTCGAGCGCCGGGCCGGCGGTCTGCACGAACGGGACGTCGAGCTCGGCGGCGAGGATCTGCGCCAGCGAGGTCTTGCCCAGGCCGGGCGGGCCGGCCAGCAGCACGTGGTCCAGCGCCTCGCCGCGCGCGGTCGCCGCCTCCAGCGAGACGGCCAGCTGCGCCTTCAGCGGCTCCTGCCCGACGAAGTCCTCCAGGCGTCTGGGCCGCAGCGAGCGGTCGAGCTCGTCCTCGGGCAGCGCGTCGGGCGTCTGGATGCGCACGCTCATCGCCGGGCCGCCTTCAGCGCGCTGGCCAGGAGGTCCTCGGGCGTCTCGCCCTCGGCGCCCGCGAGCATCGCCTCGGCCTCCGGGATCGAGTAGCCCAGCTCGACCAGGCCGTCGCGCGCCAGCGTCCGCGGGTCGTCGCCGCGGCGGACGGTGATGGCGGGCGCGACGTCCTCGGGCACCCCGACCTTCTCGCGCAGCTCGACGACGATGCGCTCGGCGGTGCGCTTGCCGATGCCGGGCACGGCGGTGAGCCGCGCGACGTCGCCCGCGGCGAGCACCCCGACCAGCTCCCGCGGCGGGCCGCCCGAGAGCACGGCCAGCGCCATCTTCGGCCCCACGGACTGGACGCCGATGAGCAGCAGGAAGAGGTCGCGCTCCTCCTCGGTGGCGAAGCCGTAGAGCTGCAGCGCGTCGTCGCGCACGACGAGGTGGGCGTGCAGCGACACGACGTGGCCCACCGCCGGGACGTGCCGGAGCGTCTCGGCCGAGACCGACAGCCGGTAGCCGACGCCCGAGGCCGTCTCGATGACGACGTGGTCGGGCCGGCGGACGGCGACGTCGCCGGCGACGAGCGCGATCACCGCGCGGCTCCCGCCACGGCGGCCACCAGCGGCGCGTGGTTGACGTGGCACACGCCCACGGCCAGCGCGTCGGTCGCGTGGTCGGGCAGCGGCTCGTCCGGCAGCCCGAGCACCGCGCAGACCATCCGCGCGACCTGGTCCTTGGCGGCCCGCCCGGTGCCGCAGACGGCCTGCTTGACCTGCTGCGGCGTGTAGGAGGAGCACGGCAGGCCCCGCTGCCCGGCGGCGAGCAGGACGACGCCGCGGGCCTGGCCGACGGCGAACGCGCTGCGGGCGTTGGCGCCGAAGTAGAGCTCCTCGAGGGCGACCGCGTCGGGCTCGTGGCGGTCCAGCAGCTCCGACACCTCTGCGAAGATCGTCGCCAGCCGCGCCTCGGGCGCGGTGCCGGCCGGGGTCTCCACGACGCCGCCGTCGAGCGCCACCAGGCGCCCGCCGCGACGGGCCACCACGCCGAAGCCGGTGTTGGCGATGCCGGGGTCGATGCCGAGGACGATCACTCGGCGGCATTCTGCGCGCTGGACCGGATGCCTCCCCGATGCACCGGATGCCTCCCTCGATCATGCGCTGACCCGGGGTGACCCGCGTTACGCCGCCGCCGCCCGGCGACCGATCCCCGGCCTGATGTCGAAGGCATGGGGAAGGACCGGGCTGCGCGTCACGCGCGCCATCGGCGCACCGCGCGAGGCGGAGCGCCTCCAGGACGAGCTCGACGCCGCGAGGGCGCGGATCGAGGACCTCGAGCGCGAGCGCCAGGAGCGCCTGAGCAAGGACCCGCGGCTGGGCGTGCTCACCCGCGACGCGTATCGCGAGAAGGCGGCCCACGCCCTCGCCCATGCGCGCCGCAACGGCCTGCGCGCCGCGCTGGTGCTCGTGGACATCGACGGCTTCCGCGCGCTCAACGGCCGCCACGGCGCCGCGGCGGGCGACGAGGCGCTGACGATCCTCGGCGAGAAGGTCCGCGAGCTGGTCCGCGCCGGCGACGTCGTCGGGCGCACCGGCGCCGACGAGATCTCGGTGCTCATCCGCGAGGGCGGCGCCGAGGCCGCGCGCGGCTGCGCCGAGCGCCTGGTCGCCATCCTCGAGACCAGCGGCCCCGTCACCATCTCCGCCGGCGTCGCCGCCGACTCCGGCACCGGCGACCTCGACGCGCTGGTGGCCGTCGCCGCCGCCGCCCTCGACAAGGCCCGCCGCGCCGGCGGCGGCCGCGTCGCCGTCCCGGGCCACGCGCCCGCCGCGATCGACACCGCCCGGGGCGCCGTCGGCGCGCTCTCGCTCGCGCTGGCCGAGCGCGATCCCGAGACCAGCGCGCACGCCCGCTCGCTCGTCGCGCTGGCCACCGCCGTGGCCCGCCGCCTGAACGTCCACGGCGAGGAGGTCGAGCGCGTCGCCTCGGCCGCGCTGCTGCACGACGTCGGCAAGCTCGCCATCCCGGACCGCATCCTGCTCAAGCCGAGCGCCCTGACCCCGGAGGAGTGGGACGTCGTGCGCACCCACCCGCTGGTCGGCGAGCGCATCCTGCGCGCCGTCCCGGGCCTCGGGCCGGTCGCGCGGCTCGTGCGCCACGAGCAGGTTCGCGCCGCGCGCCGGGCAGCCGCATCGTCCTGGCCTGCAGCGCCTACCACGCGATGACCTCCGACCGCCCCTACCGGCCGTCGATCGGCCACGAGGCGGCGGTCGTGGAGCTGCGCGCCTGCGCGGGGACGCAGCTGGACCCGCGGGTCGTCGACGCGCTGCTGGACCACCTCGCCGAGACCGTCGCGCCCGCTCCGGCGGCGGCGGGCGACGCGGAGCCCGCGGCCGTCTAGGCGTGCCGGTCGGCGCGCTCGCCGCGCCGCACCCGGTCCATCCCGATCCAGCAGAACTCCACGACGCGGTCGACGAGCTCGCCGCGCGGCACCTCCGGGTGGTCCTGCCACCAGTTGGCCAGCGCCTGGCAGGCGCCGGAGGTCAGCTGCGCGTACATCTCGACGGTCTCGGCGTCGGCGCCGCCGGGGTTCGTCGGGTCCGACGCGGTGAGCGCCACGATCGCCCGCGTCGCCTGGGCCTGCAGGAGGCCGATGACCGGCTCGAGGTCCGGGTCGGCGGCGTCGCGGAACAGCACCCGCCACGCCTCGCGGTGGTCCTCGACGAACGAGAAGAACGCGTCGACGCCGCCGCGCAGGCGCTCCTCCCCCGTCTGCCCGCGCGCGGCGCTCTCCTCGAAGCGGCGGAACAGCTCTCCGGCGTGCTCCTCGAGCAGCTCGTCGTGCAGCTCGCGCTTGGAGGCGAAGTGCTCGTAGATGAGCGCCTTGGAGACGCCCGCCTGCGAGGCGATGTCGTCGATGGAGGCGCCGTGGTAGCCCCGCTCGCCGAAGACGTGCATGGCGGCGGCGAGGAGCTCCTGGCGTCGTTCGGCGGCGGTGAGTCGGCGGCGGGTCACGGGACCTGACAGCGTAGGCTCCCGCGCACGGTGGCCGACTTCGCGGCGGAGGGGTTCCTGGATGGGCTGGAGGGCGACGCCCGGGCGCAGCGCCTCGAGCTCCTGCAGTGGCTGAAGGCCGAGGGCTTCACGCTCGAGCGGCTGCGGCGCTCCCACCACGACGGGCTCCTGCCGTTCCTGGCCGCCGAGCGCGAGGTCGTGGGCGACCGCCGGCTCACCGAGGCCGAGGTCGCCGAGGCCGCGGGCATCGACCCGGCGCTCATGCAGCGGCTGAGCCGGGCGCTGGGGCTGCCGCCGGCCGACCCCGGGCTGCCGGACCTGACCGAGACCGACCTCGAGTCCGCGCGGCTCACCCGGCAGATGCTGGACCTCGGCGTCAGCGAGGACCAGATGCTCGCCGTGGCGCGCGTCGCCGGCTCGGGCCTGGGCCGGCTGGCCGAGGTCATGCGCGCGGTGCCGCTCGAGCACGTCCTCGAGCCCGGCCTCACCGAGCTCCAGCTCGCCCAGCGCTACAAGGCGGCCGTCGGCGCGGTGATGCCGCTGGTGGCGCCGATGGTCGAGCTGATGCTGCGCCAGCAGCTGGACAACATGGTCCGCCACGAGGCGGTCGAGGCCACCGAGATGGCCCAGGGCCACCTGCCCGGCGCGCGCGACACCGCCGTCGCCTTCGCCGACCTCGTCGGGTTCACCCGCCTGGGCGAGGAGCTCGACCCGGCCGACCTCGGCGCGGTGGCCGACCGCCTGTCGGTGCTGGCCGAGGAGGTCGTCCAGCCGCCCGTGCGGGTCGTCAAGACCATCGGCGACGCCGTGATGCTCGCGTGCCCCGAGCCGCAGCGCCTGGTCGCCTGCAGCCTCGCGCTGGTCGACGCGATCGACCAGGAGGGCCAGGCGTTCCCGCAGGTGCGCGTCGGCATCGCGGCCGGGCCGGCGGTCACGCGCGGCGGCGACCTCTTCGGGCGCCCGGTCAACCTCGCCAGCCGCGTGACCGGGGTGGCGCGCGCGGGCAGCGTGCTCGCGACCAAGGACGTCCGCGACGCCGCGCGCGAGGCGTTTCAGTGGTCGCGCGCGGGCGTGCGCCGGCTCAAGGGACTGCCGGAGCCGGTACCGCTGTACCGCGCTCGAGCCGCCTGACCGACGGCGTCGCCAGGCACAGGACCGACGCGGCGACGCCGATGGCGCTCATCGCCGCCAGCGTCTCGTGGATGCCGGCCGCCTCGCTCACGGGGCCGGCGACCAGCGCGCCGAGCGGCATCGCCCCCGCGCTGGCCAGGTAGTCGTAGCTCGACACGCGCGAGATCGCGTGCTCGGGGATGTGCTCCTGCAGCGAGGTCTCCCACAGCGTGAAGAAGCACGACACGCCGATGGCCGAGACGAACTCGATCGCCGCGATCGCCGGCACGGGCAGGCCGCTGCCGAAGATCACCGCCTGGCAGGAGGCCACGATGAGCATGCCGGCCGCGGCGCGCAGCGCGAACCGGGGCCGCCAGCGCAGGAGCAGCAGGTTCCCGGCGATCGACCCCATGCCGAACGCGAAGGTGATGATCGCCCACGAGGTCGCGCCGTCCATCTCGTCCTCGGCCAGCACCGGCCCGAGCACGAACACCGACGGCAGCACGATCACGTGGTAGACGAGCATCGCCAGCAGGAAGACCTGCACCCACGGGCGCGAGCGGACCTCGCGCCAGCCGCCGTGGAGGTCGTGCAGGAAGGGCTCGGGCTCGCCGCGCTCCACCACGCGCGGGCGCAGCGGCAACAGCAGCGCCACCGACACCGCGAACGTCGCGGCGTCCAGCAGGATCGCGCCGCCCGCGCCGGTCAGCGCGATCAGCGCGCCCGCCACGACGGGCCCCAGCAGCGACCCGAGCGAGAACGACAGGCTGCGCAGGGCGTTGGCCGGCTGCAGGTTCGACGACTCGGTGATGGTCAGCGGCATGAGGCCCGTGAAGGCCGGCTGGAAGAACGCGTCGGCCGAGCCGTAGAGCCCGGCGAGCACGACGAGGTGCCAGACCTCCGCCGCGTCGGTGACCAGCAGGACGCCCGCGACGAGCTGGATCGCCAGGCGCAGCAGGTCGGAGGTGATGAGGATCCGCTTGCGGTCCAGGCGGTCGGCGAGCACGCCGGCGCCGAGGCTCAGCAGCGCGAACGGCAGGAACTGCGCGGCGGCGACGAAGCCGATCTGGGTCGCGCCGCCGCCGACGGCGAGCACCGCGAACGGCAGCGCGATGGACGTGATGCGGTCCCCGATGACGCTGAGCGCCTGGCCGAGGAACAGCAGCCGGACAGCCGCAGGAGCTTGGCCGCCGTGTCCTCGTCGAGCGGCACGCGCGCCTTGGGCAGCTGGGCGACCTCGGCGTTCTGGATCTCGATCTCGGCCGCCTCGAGCGCCTGGCGCACGGCGCTGAGGTCGGAGGGCTCGGTGACGATCTCGTAGACGTCGCCGTCGAGCGAGATGTCCTCGGCGCCCGCGTCGATGGCGACCATCAGGTCGTCCTCGCTGTAGCGCTCGCCGTCGACGACGATCGTGCCCTTCTTGTCGAAGTTGTAGGCCACGCTGCCCGGCTCGCCGAGCGACCCGCCGCCCTTGGACAGGATGTGGCGGACCTCCGCGCCCGTGCGGTTGCGGTTGTCGGTGACGGCCTCGATGAGCAGCGCCACGCCGCCGGGGCCGTAGCCCTCGTAGAGGACGTTCTCCAGCGCGTCGACGTCCGCGCCGGCGCCGGTGCCCTTGGCGATCGCGCGCTCGATGTTGTCCTTGGGCATCGAGGCGTCCTTGGCCTTCTGGATGGCCAGCGCGAGCGACGGGTTGCCGTCCGGGTCGCCGCCGCCCTCCTTCGCCGCGACGGTGATCGCGCGCGCGAGCTTGGTGAAGAGCTTGCCGCGCCGGGCGTCGACGATCGCCTTCTTGTGCTTGATCCCTGCCCACTTGGAATGACCGGCCATCGCGGGGGATTCTAGAAGCCGCGCCCGCGGCGCAGCCGCTCGCGCGCCAGCCGGGCGAGCTCGGGGGCGACCTCGCGGGCCAGCTGCCGCGGGCCGTAGCGCAGGGCGCCCAGGCGGATCCGGCCGGGCGCGGCGTCGTAGTCGCGCTGGGCGGCGGCCGTCCGCGGCAGGCGGTCGAGGCCGAGGTCAAGCGCCCGGCCCTTGGCCCCCACGCCGAGCACGAAGGTCGGCAGGCCCGGGTGGCCGAGGCCGATCGCCCAGGCGTCGTCGAAGCCCTGCTCGAGCATCGTGCGGAAGCCCTCGGGCGTGAAGCGGAAGAAGTCGCTCGGGTAGGCGTGGATGCCGAAGAGCATCACGCTCGCGATCACGCACACGCCGCCGGGCGCGGTGACGCGCGCGAGCTCGCGGCAGGCCTGCGGCGGGTCGGCGCAGTGCTCGAGCGTGTCCAGGCACAGCGCGGTGCCCACGCTGCCGTCCTCGAGCGTCAGCGCCCGCAGGTCCTCGACGCGGTCGACGCCCGGCCCCGGGCGCAGGTCGGTCCCCAGGTAGTCCCGGCCGGCGAACAGCGGGCGCAGGTCGCCGTCCTGGCCGGGCTCGACCTGCAGCGCGCCGAACTCGACGACCGGGTCGGGCAGCGCGACGGCCTCGAGCAGGTCCTGCACGAAGCCATGCGTCAGGGGCGTCGCCACGGGTCCTCGTAGAGCGCGAGATGGGCCTCGACCATCCGGTCGACCGACAGCTCCGACGCCCGCGCGCGGCAGGCGGCGGCGGTGCCCGGGTCCTGGGCGAGCTCCAGGCCGGCCAGCAGGGAGCGCGCCAGATCGCCTGCGTCGTCGCCGGCGAAGCGCACGCCGACCTCGGGCCGGTCGACGACCTCGGGCAGCGCGCCGGCGTCGGAGACCACCGCGGGCGTGCCGCAGGCCAGCGCCTCGGCGGCCACGAGCCCGAACGCCTCCCCCACGCTGGGCAGCGCGGCGACCCACGCCTCGCGGTTGGCCGCCGCCAGCGCCGCGCGGTCGTCGAGGTCGCGGACCTCGATGCCGGGGGCCGCCGGCAGCGGCACGTCACGCGTGGGACGAGAGAGCACCAGGCGCGCGTCCGGGCGCTCGCGGCGCACGCGCGCGAAGGCCTCCACGAGCAGGCCGACCCGCTTGCGCGGCTCGGCGAGGTCCGCGGCGCAGAGGATCGTCGGCGCGGGCGCGCGCTCCGCCGGCCCCGGCGCGAAGGCGCCGAGGTCGACGCCGGGGGCGATGACGTGGACGCCGCGGACGCCGAGCCAGCGCCCGAAGGCGTCGGCCGCGTGGCGGCTGAGGGCGACGACGGCCGCGGCGCCGCGGACCGCCTCGAGCGTGAGGTCCAGCCGTCCGCGCCGGGCCACGAGCGCCTGGCGGTGCGGGATGCCCATGTAGCCCAGGACGACCGGCGCCCGGCCCGCGCGCACCGCGGCGACGCCCGAGGTCGGGTGCAGCGCGTGGACCACGTCGGGCCGCTCGCCGCGCGCGAGCGCCAGGCGGGCGGTCAGGACGTGGGTGCGGTGGTCCTCGTGCAGCCGGCGCTGCAGGCGGCCCTCCAGCGGCCGCGGCCAGCGCTCGACCGGCAGGCCGTCCTCGACCGCGCGGGCGACCCGGGCGCCGGGGTGGGTCGTGACCAGGCGCGGCTCGTGGCCGCGGCGCAGCAGGCCGTCGGCGAGGTCGCGGGCGACGCGCTCGGTGCCACGGCGGACCTCGGGCCAGAAGACGGGGCTCACGAGCGCGACGCGCATGCGGCCCGGGAGCGTAGACCGCCCGTACGTCCGGTTGCGCACCTGCGACTGAAGGAACAGCTTCGCACGCCGACTAGAGGACCGGGCGGGGGCTTTCGCCGCACCCGCCGCCGAGGAGACCTGTTGCAGCACCGCACGCAGACCGCGCTGGACCGGCCGCCTCGAGGGCGCGCCTTCCGCGTGCTGGCCGGCGGTGCGGCGCTGCTGGTGCTCACCTTCGCCGCCGTCACCGTGCTCGGCGCGAGCGCCGTGCGCACCTCGGCGTACCTCGGCGTGATGGTCGTCGCGACCGCGCTGATCGCCCTGCGCGCCTACAAGGTCCCCGACGACCGGGCGATCTGGGGCCTGATCGCCGCCGGCGTCGCGCTCACCGCCGGGGCCGAGTGGGTCTACGCGATCTGGGCCGTCGGCAAGGACGTGATCCCGCTCGTCGGCCCCGCCGACCCGCTCTGGCTGGCCGCCTACCCGATCTGGTACGCAGCCCTGGTCCTGCTCGGCCGCCGGTACGTCGGCGACGCGCACGCCTCGCTGTGGGTCGACGGCCTGCTCGTCGGCCTGGCCGCCGCCGCCTACGTCGCGGCGCTCTACCTCCCCGGCCTGGCCGCCGACACCGGCGCCGCCTGGCCCACGCTGCTGGTGCAGATCGCCTACCCGTCGGGCGACCTCGCGCTCGTCGCCTTCGTCGCCGGGCTCGTGGTCATGCTCGGCCGCCCCGGGCGCCAGACGCTGCTGCTGGCCGCGGGCTTCGGCGTCACGTGCGTCTCGGACATGCTGTGGATCACGAGCGTCGGCCAGGGCAGCTACGCCCCGATGCTCGACCTCGGCTGGACGCTGGGCATCGTGCTCATGGCGTGGGCCGCATGGGCGCCGGCGCCCTCCGGCCGGGTGCTGCCGGTCGGCGGCTGGTGGGAGTTCAGCGCGCCCGCCTGCATCGCCTCGCTGGCCTGCGCGATCCTCGTCGCCGACCACTTCGCCCACCTCCCGCTGCCGGCTATCATCCTCGCCGCCGCCACCTTCGCCGCGGCGCTCGGCCGCCTCGGCTGGACGCTGCGCGAGGTCCGCTCGCTGGCCCTGCACCGCCGCGAGGCGCTCACCGACGACCTCACCGCGCTGCCCAACCGGCGCGCGCTCTTCCGCGAGCTCGACGTGCTCACCGCCGGCGGCGAGCGCTCCGGCCGCTCGTTCTCGCTGCTGCAGCTCGACCTCGACGGCTTCAAGGAGCTCAACGACACGCTCGGCCACCAGGCCGGCGACGAGCTGCTGATCGCGGTCGGCCGCCGGCTGGCGGCGGCGACCCCCGGCGTCGTGGCGCTCCTGGGCGGCGACGAGTTCGCCGCCGTGGTCGGCGGCGCCGACGACGCCGCCGACGTCGCGCAGCGGATCCGCACCGCGCTGGAGAGCCCGCTGGCGATCGACGGCGTCAACGTCGCGGTCCACGCCAGCATCGGCATCGCCCGCTTCCCCGAGGACGCCCACGACGCCCGCGAGCTCGCCCGCCGCGCCGACGTCGCGATGTACGACGCCAAGCGCTCGCGCTCGGGCGTCGCGTCCTACGTCCCCGAGCGCGACGACCACTCGCTCGAGCACTTCGCGCTGGCCGCCGCGCTGCGCGACGCCTTCGACCGCGACGAGCTGTGGCTGGCCTACCAGCCGCAGGTCGACATCGCCACCGGCCGCATCTGCGGCGCCGAGGCGCTGCTGCGCTGGCGCCATCCGGTCCGCGGCGACGTGCCGCCCGGCGTGCTGCTGCCGATCGCCGAGCGCACGGGCCTCATGCCCAAGCTGACCCAGTTCGTCCTGCGCCGCGCGGTCGCCCAGGCCGCGGCCTGGCGTCGCGCCGGGCTGGACCTGCGGATGGGCGTCAACGTCTCGGCGGTGGTGCTCGTCGACGAGAACCTCCCCGAGCGCGTCGCCGCCGCGCTGAAGGCCGAGAGCCTCACGCCCGACAACCTCACGATCGAGGTCACCGAGGACGCGGTCATGCGCGACCCGCGCCGGTGCATCGCGATCCTCGAGCGCATCGCCAAGCTCGGCGTCGAGATCTCCGTCGACGACTTCGGCACCGGCCACTCGTCGCTGGAGCAGCTCAAGCGGGTGCCGGCCGACGAGCTCAAGCTCGACCGCTCCTTCGTCATGGGCATGGCCGACGACTCCCACGACGCGGCGATCGTCCGCTCGGTCACCGAGCTCGGCCGCGCGCTGGGCCTGCGCGTCGTCGCCGAGGGCGTCGAGACGCCCGAGGTGTGGCGCGACCTCGCCGCGCTGGGCTGCCACGTCGCGCAGGGCTTCGGCATCGCCCGCCCCATGCCCGCCGCGCAGTTCGAGCGCTGGGCCCGCGAGCCGTCGGACCGCGCGCGGCTGCTGGTCCCGCGGCTGCACGCCGGCCGCGCGCTGCGCCGCGTGGCCTAGAGCCCCAGCAGCGTCTCGCGCGTCGCCGCGTCGGCCGGGACGAACTGCGTCAGCCGCAGGTCCGGGTGGCTCGTGGGCACCGACTGCAGGTGGTGGATCACCAACGTGCCGAGCACCGGGTGCTCGATCGTCTTCGTGCCCAGCTGCTCGGTGACGACCTCGTGGCGCGGCCACCACGAGCGGAAGAGCGGGCTGGCGGCGTCCAGCGCCGCCACCAGCGCGGCGAAGTCCGGGTCGCCGATGCGGCGGGCGTGCTCGGCGCGGAACCGGCCGAGCGTGTTGCGCGCCGTCTCGCGCCACTGCTCACCGCGATCGGCCTCCTCGGTGAACATCCACCACAGCAGGTTGGGCCGCCCGTCGGGCGCGGTCGCCGGCTCGCCCAGGACGCGGGCGGCGCCGCGGTTCCAGGCCAGCACGTCGGTGCGCGGGCCGAGCAGGTAGGCCGGGTTGGGCGCGAGGTTCTCGACGATGGCCGCCAGCTCGGGCGGCGCCTCGCGCGGGTAGTCGCCGGCCGGCAGCGGCAGCTCCACGCGGGCGAGGTGGAACAGGTGCGCGCGCTCGCCGGTGTCCAGGCGCAGCACGCGCGCCAGCGCGTCGAGGACCTGGGCGCTGGGACGGATGTCGCGGCCCTGCTCGAGCCACGTGTACCACGACAGCCCCACCCCGGCCAGCTGCGCGACCTCCTCGCGGCGCAGGCCGGGCGTGCGCCGGCGGCCGTTGGCCTCCAGGCCCGCCATCTCGGGCGTGACCTGCGCACGGCGGCGCTTGAGGAAGTCGGCGAGCTCGTCGTGCCGCGAAGGTGGTGGTGCCAGTCCCAGGATCAACGCCCTTCTTGTGGGAGGCCTGAAGGTACCGCACGCTTGCTGCATGACCACGAGCAAGACCACCATGTTGGGTGACCGGCCGGTCGGCCGGATCGGGTTCGGTGCGATGCAGCTCGCCGGCCCGGGCGTGTTCGGCCCGCCCCGCGACCGCGACGCCGCCCTGGCGGTGCTGCGCCGCGCCGTCGAGCTGGGCGTCGACCACATCGACACGTCGCAGTACTACGGGCCCGACGTCGTCAACGAGCTCATCCGCGAGGCGCTGCATCCGTACCCGGAGGGGCTGCGGCTGGTGACGAAGGTCGGAGCGCGCCGCGACGACCAGGGCGCGTGGCTCCCGGCGCTGCGCCCGGAGGAGCTGCGGGCGGGCGTCGAGGACAACCTGCGGTCGCTGGGCGTGGAGCGGATGGACCTCGTCAACCTGCGGCTGCTGCCCGAGGCCGGGACCGGCGTCCCGCTGGCCGAGCAGCTGGGCGCCCTGGAGGACCTCCGCCACGAGGGCAAGCTCGACCTGATCGGCCTGTCGAACGTCGACGTCGCGGTCGTCGAGGAGGCGCTGGGGCTCGTCGACGTGGCGGGCGTCCAGAACGGCTACTCGATCCTCGACCGCTCCGCGGAGGACGTCCTCGAGCTGTGCGAGGAGCGCGGGCTGGCGTTCGTGCCGTTCTTCCCGCTCGGCTCGGCGTTCACGGGCGGCCCCGCCCGGCTCGCCGCCGACCCGGCGATCGCCCAGGTCGCGGCACGCCGCGGCGCCACGCCGTCGCAGGTGGCGCTCGCCTGGCTCCTGCACCGCTCGGAGCGCATCGCGCTGATCCCGGGCACCTCGTCGGTCGGGCACCTCGAGGAGAACCTCGCGGCGCTCGACGTCGTGCTCGACGACGAGGACCTCGCGACGCTGGCGGCGGTCGAGCCGGTCGGCGACCCGCTCGGCGCGGTGCCGCACGGCGACTGACGCGGAGGAGTAGCGTCGGCCCGTGCAGCGGCTCGACGTCGACGGCACGACGCTCGCGTACGAGGTCCACGGGACCGGGCCGCCCATCCTGCTGGTCCACGGCACCGCGGCGCGGCTCTGGGGCGGCCTGGTGGCCGCGCTGGAGCCGTTGGGTCGCGTGGTCGAGTACGACCGCCGCTCGTTCGGCGCCTCGGCCGGGCCCACGCCGCCGAGCCTGGCGACCCACCGCGAGGACGCCGCCGCGCTCCTGCGCGCGATCGCCGGGGAGCCGGCGGTCGTCGTCGGCTGGAGCATGGGCGGCGTGATCTCGCTGGACCTCGCGGTCGCGCACCCGGACCTCGTGCGCGGCCTCGTCCTCATCGAGCCGCCGCTGCACCTCAAGCGGCACCCGGCGCCGCGCATGCTGCGCGCGATCGCCGGCGCGGCGGTCCTGAGCCGTGTGGGCGACGACTGGGCCGGCGCGCGCGTGTTCGGCAGCTGGGCGCTCGGGCGCCGCGACGGGCCGGGCGACCTCGCCCGGCTGCCGCCCGAGTGGGTCGCCGTGCTGCGGGCGAACGCCACGGCCATCGTCGGCGAGCTGCGCCTCGGCACCGGGGAGCACGTCCGCGAGGCGGACCTTGGCCGCGTACGGGCGCCGACCGTCGTGCTGCAGGGCGCGGAGAGCGACGTGCTCTACGAGCGGGCGGCGCAGCGCATCGCGCGCGCGGTGCCGGGCGCGACGCTGCGCGTGGTCGACGGCACGGGCCACCTGCTGCATGCCGACCGGCCCGGCGTGGTCGCCGAGGCGGTCAGAGCAGCGGCGTCCGCGCCTTGACGGCGCCGCGGGCGACGATCGCCATCTCGGTCGCGTCGAGCAGCGCCTGGGCCGGGAGCTCGGCCACGCTGCGGGCGCGGCCGCGGGCGTCCCAGCCGTAGCGGGGCGCGGCCTGGGCCAGCCACGGGAGCGCGAGCGCGGGCCGCTTCGCCGCCGCGCCGCGGAGCGCGAGCGCCAGCGTCGCGTGGTGGTGCTTCCAGAAGACGCGCAGCGGCATGCCGTCGCGCAGCTGCGGGTGGCGCCGGACCAGCGCCGGGACGGCCTCCCAGCGCTTCAGGCTCTGCAACTGCTCGGCAAGGGTCGGTGTCTCGACCGCGTGGCGCACCACCGCGTCGCGCGCCGCGACCTGCCGCGCGCCCCGCCCGAGGGCGCGCTGCAGGAGGTCGGCGTCCTCGCCGGCCGAGTGGAAGCGCTCGTCGAAGCCGCCGAGCCGTTCGAGCAGGTCCTTCGGGTACAGGATGTTGGCCGTCTGCCCCCACGCGCCGGGCGGGTCCACCGCCAGCGTGCGCGCCCGCGGGCTGCGCGCCAGCAGGTGCGCCTCGTCGGGGTCGGGGATCGTGCGGCCCTGCACCACCGCCCCGTCCTCGTAGGCGGCGAGGAGGTGCTCCAGCCAGGCCGGCTCGGGGCGGCAGTCGTCGTCGGTGAAGGCGACCAGCGCGCCGCTCGCCGCCCGCCAGCCGGCGTTGCGCTGCACCGGCGCGGTGCCGGTGCCGGGCGGCAGGCGGATGAGGCGCACGCCCTCGCCGACCTCGGGCGGCTCGGGGTCGTCGCAGACCACGATCACCTCGGCCGGGACCGTCTGGCGCGCGAGCGCGTCCAGGCACCAGCGCAGGCGCACCGGCCGCGCGTGCGAGGGCACGACGACCGTGACCCTCACAGGAACCACGTCCGGTAGCGCCGGCCGCCGCGGGCGCACGCCGCGGTCTCGACGAGGTCCAGCGCCAGGCGGCCGGGCAGCTCGCTCGCCGCCCGCGCGCGGGCGCGCGGGCCGGGCCCGTACCGGCCGAGGCCGGCCAGCGCGTAGGGCAGCGCCAGCCACGGCCGGCGCAGCAGCAGGCCGGCGAGCGCGAGCAGCGCCAGCGGGTGCTCGCGCTGCCAGAAGACGCGCAGCACCAGGTGCTCGCGCAGCTGCGGGTGGCGGCGCACGACGGCCGCGAGGTGCTGCCAGCGCCACGCCGCGCGCATCCGCGCGCGGAGCGACCCGGGCTCGACCGCGTGGAAGACGACGGCGCCGGGCGCGGCGACCTGCCGGGCCCCCGCCTCGAGCGCGCGCAGCAGCAGGTCGGTGTCCTCGCCCGCCGCCGTGGGCAGCGCCTCGTCGAAGCCGCCGAGCCGCTGGAGCAGCGCGCGCGGGTACAGGATGTTCGCCGTCTGGCCGAACGGCGAGGGCGGCTCGACCTCCTGCGAGCGCGCCCACGGCGACGCGTGCTTGACGCCGAGCTCGTCGGGGTCGACGACCACGCGGCCCTGGACGATCAGCGGCGCGGCCCCGCGCGCGCCGCCATGGGCGCGCAGCAGCTCCTCGAGCCACGTCGGCGCCGGGCGGCAGTCGTCGTCGGTGAACGCGACGAGGTCGGCCTCCACGGCGCGCCAGCCGGCGTTGCGCTTGCGCGCCGGGCCGCACGGGCCGACGCGCAGCAGCTGCACGGCCGCGGGGACCTCGGGCGGGTCGGCGTCGTCGGTCACCACGACGACGCGCGCGTCGACCGTCTGGGCCGCCAGCGCGTCCAGCAGCCACCGCAGCCGCAGCGGGCGGCCGTGCGACGGGACGACGACCGCTACGCGCGGTGCGCTCGGTACCACTCCAGGGTCCGTCGCAGCCCCTCCTCCAGGTCGACCTCC
>JACRMD010000367.1 GCA_016215085.1 Solirubrobacterales bacterium
TGACCGCCGTCAGGTCGCCCTTGAGGACGCGGTGCGCGCCCTCGCAGCCGAGCTTGATGAGCGCCTGGTTGAGCCGCCGCGCCAGCGGCGCGCCGCCGCCGAGCGCCGCCGCGAGGTCGCCGTAGCTGGCCCACCGCCCGGGCGGGATGGCCGCGGCGAGCTCGCGCAGCCGGTCGTGGTCGAGACCGCGGCGCGGCGCCTCCGGCTGCGTGTCCTGCGTGATGTCGGTCATGCGGGGCGGAGGCCGCGGCGCGCGGCGGCTCGCCCCCGGGCAGGTGGGCCTAGGTCTCCGTGCGGACGACGGCCACGCGGAGGGTGTGGCCGTCGATCGTCGTCGGCGACCCGGAGCCGTCGAGGTCGTAGCGCACGGCCGTCGCGAGCACCTCGGCCGCGATGTAGTGCTCGTGCTCGCGCGCGACCGAGACGATCTCCTCGTCGCCGCCGAACGCCAGCTCGATGCGGTCGCTGACGTCGAGGCCCGCGTCCTTGCGCGTGTTCTGCACGACGCGGACGATCTCGCGCGCGAGGCCCTCGCGGCGCAGCTCCTCGTCGATGGCGAGGTCGAGCGCCACCGCGTGGCCGCCCTCGCGCTCGACCTGGAAGCCCTCGAGCGGCAGCAGCGCGAGCTGGAGGTCCTCGGCGACGAGCTCGTGGTCGTGGCCGTCGACGTTGACGCCGACCGTCCGGCCGTCGCGCAGCGCCGCCGCGACCGACTGCGCGTCCAGCGAGGCGACGGCCTCGGCGATCTGCGGCATCTTCTTGCCGAACCGCGGCCCGAGCGTGCGGTAGTTGGGCTTGAGCTCGTAGGAGCCCAGCTCGTCGGCCTCGGAGACGAACCGCAGCTGCTTGACGTTGAGCTCCTCGCGGACGACGTCGCCCATGCGCTCGATCGCGTCGCGCTCGCGCCCGGCCGCCACGACGACCGCCTCGCGCAGCGGCCGGCGCAGGCCGACCTTGGCCGTCGACCGCGCGCGCAGGCCCAGCGCCACGGCCTCGCGCGCCGTCGCCATGTCGGCTTCGAGCGCGAGGTCGCGCGCCGGCGCGACCGGCCAGTCGCAGAGGTGCACCGACGGCTCGGTGCCGTCCAGGTTGTCGTAGATCTCGTCGGCGACGAACGGCGTGAACGGCGCCAGCAGCTTGGCGATCGTCACCAGGCACTCGCGCAGCGTCGCGAACGCGCGCGGGTCGCCGTCCCAGAACCGCCGCCGCGAGCGGCGCACGTACCAGTTGGAGAGGTCGTCGACGAGCTGGGCGATCGCCCGCGCGGCGGTCGTGCAGTCGAACGCGTCCATGCGCTCGGTGACGACCTCGACGGTCGCGCCCAGGCGCGACAGCGCCCAGCGGTCGAGCTCGGTCTCGGCCCCGGGCTCGGCGTCCGCCGCCGCGCCGGCCGCGTCCTCGTAGAGCACCAGGAACCCGTACGTGTTCCACAAGGTGTTCAAAAACAGCCGGACGCCCTCGCCGATCGTCTCGGGCGAGAACCGGTAGCCGTCCCACGGCTGCTTGGACGAGAAGAAGTACCAGCGGAACGCGTCGGCGCCGTAGCGGTCGATGACGTCCCAGGGCACCACGATGTTGCCCTTGGACTTCGACATCTTCTGGCCCTCGGCGTCGAGGATCAGGCCCAGGCAGACGACGTCCTCGTAGGGCTCGCGGTCGAAGAGCAGCACCGAGATCGCCAGCAGCGAGTAGAACCACCCGCGCGTCTGGTCCAGCGCCTCGCAGACGAACTCGGCCGGGTAGCGCTCGCGGAAGCGGTCCTCGTTCTCGAACGGCGCGTGGTACTGCGCGAAGGGCATCGCGCCCGAGTCGAACCACACGTCGATGACCTCGGGCACGCGCGACATGCGGCCCGCGCACTGCGTGCACGGGAAGCCGACCTCGTCGACGTAGGGCCGGTGCGGGTCCTCGATGCGGACGCCCGAGAGCTCCTCGAGCTCGTCGAAGGAGCCGATGCAGTGGATGTGCGACGGGTCGCGGTCGCAGCGCCAGACCGGCAGCGGCGTGCCCCAGTAGCGCTCGCGCGACAGCGCCCAGTCGACGTTGTTCTCCAGCCAGTTGCCGAAGCGCCCGTGCTTGATGTGCTCGGGGTGCCACGTGACCTGCTCGTTGGCGGCCAGCAGCCGGTCGCGCAGCTTCGCCGTGCGGATGTACCACGAGGGCTTGGCGTAGTAGAGCAGCGGCGTGCCGCAGCGCCAGCAGTGCGGGTAGGCGTGCTCGTACTCCACCGCCTTGAACAGGCGGCCGCGGCCGCGCAGGTCCTCGACGAGGTCGGCGTCGGCGTCCTTGACGAAGCGCCCCTCGTAGCCGCGGATGCGCTCGTCGTAGGTGCCGTCGAGCCGGACCGGGTTGACGACGTTGAGCCCGTACTGCCCGCCGAGCCGGTAGTCGTCCTCGCCGAACGCGATCGCGGTGTGCACCAGGCCGGTGCCGTCGTCGGCGGTGACGAAGTCGCCGAGCAGGACCGTGTGCCCGCGCTCGCCGTACTCCTCGCCCTTGATGTAGGGGAACGGCGGCTCGTAGCGCACGCCGTCCAGCGCGGCGCCCGGGAAGCGGGCGAGCACCTGCGCGTCCTCGCCGAGGACCCGCTCGACCAGCGCCTCGGCCACGACGACCGGCGCGTCGAGGCGCCCGGTCTTCGCGCGCACGTAGACCAGCTCGGGGTCGACCGCGACGGCGGCGTTGGAGACGAGCGTCCACGGCGTGGTCGTCCACACCAGCAGCTCGTCGCCGGCCTGCAGCGGCCCGCCGTCCTCGGCCACCGGGAAGCGCACGTAGACCGACGGGTCGACGACGTCCTGGTAGCCCAGCGCGAGCTCGTGCGAGGACAGCGCGGTGCCGCAGCGCGGGCAGTAGGGCACCACCTTGTGGCCCTCGTAGAGCAGGTCCTTGTCGTAGATCTGCCGCAGCGCCCACCAGACCGACTCCACGTAGGTGGTGTCCAGCGTCCGGTACGCGTCGTCGAGGTCGATCCAGAAGCCGATCCGCTCGGTGAGCCGGTTCCAGTCCTCGAGGAACTCGAAGACCGACTCGCGGCACTTGGCGTTGAACTCGGCGATCCCGTAGGCCTCGATGTCCTGCTTGGACTTCAGCCCGAGCTGCTGCTCGACGGTGATCTCGACCGGCAGGCCGTGGCAGTCCCAGCCGCCCTTGCGCTCGACGTAGTGCCCGCGCATGGTCTTGTAGCGCGGGTAGATGTCCTTGAACGCGCGGCTGAGGACGTGGTGGGAGCCCGGGCGCCCGTTGGCGGTCGGCGGCCCCTCCCAGAAGACCCATGGCTCGGCGCCCTGGCGGCGGCGCAGGGACTCGCGGAAGACGTCGCGCTCGCGCCAGCGCTCGAGCACCTCCTCCTCGAGCTCGGGGAACGACTGGGACGGGTCGACGGGACGGCGGGCCATGGGGACCCGGCATGGTAGTCCGCCGCGTTCAGGCGACGAGGGCGCGGGTCGCGCGCGCGGCCAGCCAGGCGGCGCACTCCGGCGCCGGCATGGGCCGCGCGATCGCGTAGCCCTGGAGCACGTGGTAGCCGAGGCCGCCCAGCGCCGGGACCAGCGCGAGGTCCTCGACGCCCTCGGCGACGAGCTGCAGCCCGCGCTCGCGCGCGAGCCCGGCGGCGTGGCGCGCGACCTCGTGGTCGCCGACGAACGCGCGGTCGAGCTTGAGCACGTCGACGCCGAGCGCGTCGAGTCGCTCCGGCGAGGACCAGCCGGTGCCGAAGTCGTCGAGCGCCACGCGCACGCCGGCGACGCGCAGCGCCGCGAAGGCCGCGGCGGCGCGGTCGGCGGCGCGCAGCGGCGTGCTCTCGGTGAGCTCGAGCACCAGCGCCCGCGCGGGCACACCGGCGGCGTCGAGGTGGTCCAGCACGCGGTGCACGAACCCCGAGGCGTGCACGTCGGCGGCCGAGACGTTGACGGCGACCGCGAGCCCGTCGTCGCCCCAGCCGGCCCACGCCTCCAGCGCGCGGCCGAGGACGAGGTCCAGCAGCCGGGGCCCGAGGCCGGCGTGCTCGGCGGCCGCGACGATCAGCGGCGGCGTGACGGCCGGGCCGTCGCCCGCCCAGCGCAGCAGCGCCTCGGCGCCGCGGGGGCGGCCGGTCGCGTGGTCGACCTGCGGCTGCAGGTGCACGGCGAGGTCGCCGGCGCGCACGGCGGCGGCGACGCGCTCGGCCAGCAGCGCGGGGAAGGCTCTCGGGACCACGCCCCCATCATCGGCCGCTCGGCGTCCCGGTGCCATACCTCAGACCGGTGAGCGACATGCATGTGGTCAGGGCGCGAACCGCCCTCACTCGACGTGGACCAGGCCCTCCTCGATGGCGCGCACGACGAGGTGCGCGCGCGTGCGGGCGCCGACCTTGCCCATCGCGTTGCGGACGTGGGTGCGGACGGTCTCCGGTGAGAGGTGCAGACGCTGCGCGACCTGCTCGCCGGTCTCGCCGAGCGCGAGCAGCTCGACGACCTGGGTCTCGCGCGCCGACAGCGCGGGACGCTCGCCCTCGTCGTCGCGGACGCCGTCCTCCTCCTCGCCGACCGGCAGGATCATCGCCAGGTGACGGCCGGGTGCGACGTGCGCCCGCGCGCAGAACTCGATCTCGCGCCGGTCGCCGCTTCCCTCGACGATCGTCCGCCTGCCCCGGAGATTGCCCGACTCGAGCAGCAGGGCGAAGTCGTGCCCGTGGTGGTCGCGGTCCTCGGGCGCCACGAGCGCCTCCAGCAGCTCGCCGCGGGCCTCGCGGCCGAGCAGGCGCAGCGCGGCCGGGTTGGCGTCGACCACCGTCTGCCCGTCGTCGAACAGCAGCATCGGCGACGCCGAGTGCGCGAACACCACCTCGAACAGCGCCCGGAAGTGCCGCTCCTCCATGGAGGGCGCGACGCTACTCCTGCGTCGCGCGAGGCGCCAGTGCCGGAAGCGGCTAGGCGGCCGCGGGCGTGGCGGCGGTGTCGGCCGAGAGCTTCTGGCAGATCTCGGCCAGCGCGCGCTTCTCGTCCTCGTCGAGGACCGCGAACGCGTCCTGCACCCGGCGCGTGTGCTCGGGGAACACGCGGTCGACGACCTCGCGCCCGGTGACCGTGAGGCGCACGGAGGCCGCGCGCCGGTCGTGCGGCAGGCGGAAGCGCTGCACGAGCCCGCGGGACTCGAGCGTCGTGACGACCTCGGTCGCGTTGGCCTTCGACGTGCGCAACCGAGGACTCCGCCTGCAGCAGCGACTCGAGCGCGTGGTGGGCCAGCGGGTCGCCCAGAGGCAGGATCGTCATCGCGCGCGCAGCATGCCGCCCGGGCCGGACGGCATCGCGACGGGGCCGAACGGCGGGGCCGGCGCGCGCCGGGGGGCGGCGTGCGCCGGTGGCGGCACCGACCCCTACAAGCCGACGGCGCTGGCGTCGCGCCGCGGGAAGCGGCGCGACGACGACCGGCCGTCGAGCCGCTCGAGCAGGCCGTCGCGCGCGGCCAGCGGCGCGTCGGCCAGCCGCTCGACGGTGCTCGAGCCCGCGTGGGGGATCGCGCCGCGGTAGTCGACGACGACGACCTCGTCGCCGCTGACGCGCCGCGCGGTGTAGACGAGCCGGCCGAGCGCGTCGAGCGACGCGCCCTGCCCGGTGAGCACGACCGCGCGCGGCTCGAGCGCCGTGATGGCGTGCACCAGGCGCGACGGGTCGATGTCGGCGGTGAGCGTCAGCGTGCGCAGCCCGGCGCGGCGCAGCAGCAGCTCGAAGGCCTGCGCGTGCAGCGCGTCGGCGCTCGGCGGCCGGCTGGCGTCGAACACCAGGATGCCGTCCCCGCGCGAGGCCGGCGGGGCGACGCGCATCGACGCGGCCAGCCAGCCGGTGGCGAAGCGCCATGCGAACCCGTACTCCGGCCCGTAGCCCTGGCCGGCCTCGGGGCCGAGCTCCTCGACGGCGGGCAGCAGCACCTCCTCGACCGTGCGCTCGACGGAGCGCACGGTGAGGCTCTCCTCCAGCAGGCGGTTGGCGCCGTCCTCGTCGTAGCGCGAGAAGGCGGAGCGCAGCCGGGCGGGCGACGTCGGCCCGCTCCCGCGCTGGCGCGCCACCGAGATGGCCGAGGAGATGTTGTGGGTCTCCTCGAAGGCCGCGCGCAGCGCCTCGATCTCGGCCAGGTCGAACTGGCGATGGCCGCCGGCGGTGCGACGCGGCTCGGGGAACCCGAAGCGGCGCTCCCAGGAGCGCAGCGTGTTCGGGCTCACCCCCAGCATCGCCGCAGCGGCGTTGGTTCGGATGGAGCCACCCATGGCCCCCAAGTCATCCCAAACCTGCGCACTCGCGACAACCGGCGCAAGCGCCGGTGCAGGATGCAACGCGCGGTGCGCGGGCAGGAGCGGCGCCCGCCGGCCC
>JACRMD010000150.1:0-18955 GCA_016215085.1 Solirubrobacterales bacterium
TCGATAGTTTGTCACCCGTGGGCGCCAGTGCCATCTGATTACGCCAGCCAAGCAGAGCCATGCGTTCGGAGGCTGCGATCTCTTCGTTGTACTTCACGCCCTTGCGGTAGGTGTTCTCGGCCACCACGCCGGTGTGAGTGGAAAGAGCGAGACGCATCATCACGATGTTGACCGCGATTATGAGGCCGAAGAATGCGAGCATGCCAAGCAGGACGTGCTTGCCGGTGATCTCGAACGTCTTGGCGATGTTCTGGTCGGTGTTGACGATCGTCAGGCGGCCGTCGCGGGAGCGCAGGCGCTTGATGGTGCCGATCAGGACGCCCAGGGCCGTCGAGTCGAGGAAGCTCGTCTCGGTGAGGTCCACGACGATGCGGGACTTCCCGCCTTCGATCGCCTCGCCGAGCGCGGCCTTGAGCTCGGGGGCGGTGAACAGGTCGATCTCGCCGCGGACGGCCACGACGTGGGTCGTGTCGTCGACGGAGTCCTGGCTGAGGGCGAATTCCGGTGGCATGTGCGCTCCTTAGTGTGACGCATCCGGTACGGCGCTAGTCCTCCGCCAGCGCATCGGCGGCGCGGCCGCGTCCGAAGAAGTCCCAGACCTCGACGACGTTGCCCTCGGGGTCCTCGAAGTACAGCGACCGGTCGCCGCCGGGGTGCTCGACCGGCCCCTTGCACGGCACGCCCTTCCCCGTCAGGCGCTCGTGCAGGGCGTCCAGGCGGCCGGGGGAGGCGGAGAAGGCGTAGTGGACGTGGCGGCCGCCCTCGTCGCCGAACTCCTTCTCGCCGGGCGTCCAGAGCCCGAGGCGTGCGTGCTCGCCCGCGGCCAGCCACGTGCGGTCGTCCTCGCGCGCGAGGACCTCGAGGCCGACCACGCCGGCGTAGAAGTGCTCGAGCGCCGCGCGGTCGCGCGCCTCGAGGGTGAGCTCGGCGAAGCCGTCGACCAGGACGTCCGTCAAGGGCGGAAGGCGAGGCGGAGGTGCAGCTCGTCGCCCTCGGCGCGCACCTCGTCGGCGACGCGCTCGAAGACGTTGCCCACGCCCGGCAGCGACGCGGACTCCAGCAGCGCGTCGGCCCCGCCGGCGCGCAGCGGGCCGACGCGGAGCACGAGCCCTTCGTCCCGGTCGGCGCGCACGTAGACGCGGACGCTGCCGTTGGCGGTGTGGCCGGGCGCGTGGGCGGCGACGGCGTCGGTGAGCAGCAGCGCGTCGTCGAGGCGGTCGATCGGGCAGGACGCGCGTGCGGCGAGCATGCCGACGACGCGCCCGAGCACGGGGCCCAGCAGCTCGCCGTGGCGCACCGTGAGCGTCGCCTCGTTGACCGCCCCGGCCTGCGTCACGCCGCGTCCTCGCGGCGCGGGCCGTCGAGCAGGAACGTCATCCGGACCTCCGTGTTCTCGTCCTGGCCCGTGCCCAGCTCCAGCGACTCCGCGAGCGTGGCGATCAGGGGGAGCCCCAGCCCGAGGCCCGGGCTGTCGGGGCGCGGCAGGATGCCCCGGCCCTCGTCGGCCACGACGACGGTCAGGCGCCGGTCGTCGAGCGCGGCGGACACGGCCATCGGCCCGTCGCCCTCGGGGTACGCGTGCACGACGACGTTCGTGCACGCCTCGGTGACGGCGAGCTTGACGTCGGCCAGCGCGTGGTCGGGCACGTCGAGCGCGTCCCCCAGGCCACCGAAGGCATGGCGAACGACCGCCACGTTCTCGGGGCGTGCGGGGAGGGAGAGCTCGAAGTCCGGCGTCTGGTGCTCCTGCGAACCGTGCGGGGCGTACTCGGCAGCCATGTTGCCCTCCGGAGGGCGGTCCTACTCGCAGACGGGCGAGAGGGCGCGCGGAGCATAGTGCTCAAGCACGACGAGCCGCCCGAAGGCGGCCCGTCGCGTGTGGGGGAGGTCATCGCATCGCACCGGGGCAGGGACCGGTGCTCTCCGTGACGCGATATGGGGCGGGAGATCGTTCCCGCATGCCTGGGTATGACCTCGGCGCGGGGCACCTGAACATGGGTGCGTGCAGGCCGTTCGCGTGCGGACGCGCCATGCTCCACTTTGCGGAGGTTCGCGGTCCCGAGGCGCCGCCCTAGCACACCGCGGGCCCGTCGCGGAGGCGGTCCGCGCAGGGCTGTATGCGATCACGTACACCTGTTGCGCGAGACCCTTCGCTGCTACGCTCCCGCTTCCTCTACGTGCCCCCGGGCCGCCACGGGACACCTCATGACGCACTCTGGAATGCCTCAGGCCGACGGCCTGTACGACCCTCGCTACGAGCACGACGCCTGCGGCGTCGCCATGGTCGCCCGGCTGGACAACCGGCCGGAGCACGAGGTCGTCGTACGGGCGCTCACCGCGCTGGACAACCTCGAGCACCGCGGTGCCGAGGGCGCAGACGTCCGCACCGGCGACGGTGCCGGCATCCTCGTCCAGCTCCCCGACGCCTTCTTCCGCGGCGTCGTGGACTTCGAGCTCCCCGAGCGCGGCCGCTACGGCGTCTGCGTCTGCTTCCTGCCGCAGGACCCGAGCCGGCGGCGCAAGCTCGAGGAGCTGCTGGAGCTCAACGTCCGCATCGAGGGCCAGGAGGTCCTCGGCTGGCGCGACGTCCCGGTCGACACCGACCACGTCGGCGAGTCGGCCGACCGCACCCGGCCCTTCATCCGGCAGCTGTTCATCGGCGCCGGCGAGTCGTGGGCCGAGGACCAGGACGCCTTCGAGCGCAAGCTGTACGTCATCCGCCGCATCGTCGAGCTCGCGGCGGGCCCCGACTTCTACGCCCCGAGCTGCTCCTCGCGCACGTGCGTGTACAAGGGCATGCTCATCTCGCACCAGCTGCGGGACTTCTACCCGGACCTCAAGGACGAGCGCTTCGCCTCCGGCCTGGCGCTCGTGCACAGCCGGTTCGCGACCAACACGTTCCCCGCGTGGGAGCTCGCCCACCCGTACCGCGTGATCGCCCACAACGGCGAGATCAACACGCTGATGGGCAACGTCAACTGGATGCGGGCGCGCGAGTCGCAGCTCGCCTCCGAGCTGTTCGGCATCGACCTGCAGAAGGTCATGCCGATCGTGCGCCCCGGCGGGTCGGACTCCGCGACGTTCGACAACGTGCTCGAGCTGCTGATGCTCGCGGGCCGGTCGCTGCCGCACGCGGTGATGATGATGATCCCCGAGGCCTACGCCGACCGGGACGACATCCCCGACCACCTGAAGGGCTTCTACGCCTACCACTCGTGCCTCATGGAGCCGTGGGACGGCCCCGCGGCGGTGTGCTTCACCAACGGCACCGTGGTCGGCGCGACGCTGGACCGCAACGGGCTGCGCCCCGGCCGCTGGACCGAGACCAAGGACGGCTACGTCTTCCTGGGCTCGGAGACCGGCATGCTGCCGGTCGACCCGGCCAACGTGAAGCGCCTGGGCCGCCTGGCCCCGGGCAAGCTCTTCCTCGTCGACCTCGAGGCCGGCCGGATCGTCGAGGACGAGGAGGTCAAGCGCGAGGTCGCCACGCAGCAGGACTACGGCCGCTGGTTCGACGAGAACGTCGTGCGGTTCGACGACCTGCCCGAGCACGAGGCGCGCCCGCTCAGCCAGCCGCTGCGCAACGCCCAGCTGGCCTTCGGCTACTCGCAGGAGGACCTGCGGGTGCTCATGGCGCCGATGGCCAAGGCCGGCGAGGAGCCCATCGGCTCGATGGGCAACGACGCGGCGCTCGCCGTGCTCTCCGACCAGCGCCCGCCGCTGTTTCAGTACTTCAAGCAGCTCTTCGCGCAGGTCACCAACCCGCCGATCGACCCGATCCGCGAGTCGATCGTCATGTCGCTGGGCACCGGCGTCGGCCGCGAGGGCAACCTCCTCGACGAGACGCCCGAGCACGCGCGCCAGCTCGTCATGTCGCAGCCGATCCTGCGCAACCACGAGCTCGAGACGCTGCGCCGCGTGGACCACCCGTGGTTCCGCACGCACACCATCGACATCACCTGGCCGACGCAGGACGGCGCCGAGGGGCTGCAGAAGCGCCTGGCGCAGATCTGCGACGAGGCCCACGACGCGGTCGCCGCCGGCACGAACGTCCTGATCCTCAGCGACCGCACGCTCGGCCCGCGCCGCGCGCCGATCCCGTCGCTGCTGGCCGTCGCCGCCGTGCACCACCACCTCGTCCGCGAGGGCACGCGCCTGCAGACCGGCCTGGTGCTCGAGTCCGGCGAGCCGCGCGAGGTCCACCACTTCGCGACGCTGATCGGCTACGGCGCCAGCGCCGTCAACCCGTACCTGCTCTTCGAGACGGTCGACGCGCTGCACGCCGACGGCCGGCTGCCCGACGTGGCCACCGCCGACCAGGCGCAGAAGCACGTCGTCAAGGCGATCGGCAAGGGCCTGCTCAAGACGATCTCTAAGATGGGGATCTCGACGATCCAGTCCTACTGCGGCGCGCAGATCTTCGAGGCCGTCGGCCTCGAGAAGGTGGTCGTCGACAAGCACTTCACCGGCACCGCGTCGCGCATCGGCGGCGTGGGCCTCGAGGTCCTCGCCCAGGAGGCGCTGGACCGCCATCAGCGCGGCCATGGGTGGGCGGGTCCGAGTCCCGGCGACTAGCTGCTGCCGGTGGGCGGCGTCTACGCGTGGCGCCGCGACGGCGAGCACCACATGTGGAACCCGGAGACGATCGCGCAGCTCCAGCACGCGGTCCGCATCCAGGACGGCGACGGCGCCCAGGCCAAGTACGACGAGTACGCCAGGACGGTCAACGAGCACGCGGCGCGCCGGGCGACCCTGCGCGGCCTGCTGCGCATCCGCGAGGACCAGCAGCCGATCCCGCTCGAGGAGGTCGAGCCGGCCAAGGAGATCGTCCGGCGCTTCGCCACCGGCGCCATGTCGCTGGGCTCGATCTCCACCGAGGCCCACGAGACGCTGGCCATCGCCATGAACCGCCTCGGCGGCCGCTCGAACACGGGCGAGGGCGGCGAGGACCCGCGGCGCTTCACCCCCGACGCCAACGGCGACCTGCGCCGCTCGGCGATCAAGCAGGTGGCCTCGGGGCGCTTCGGCGTCACGGTCCACTACCTGGTCAACGCCGACCAGCTGCAGATCAAGATGGCCCAGGGCGCCAAGCCCGGCGAGGGCGGCCAGCTCCCGGGCCACAAGGTCGACAAGTACATCGGGTCGGTGCGGCACACCACGCCGGGCGTGGGCCTCATCTCGCCGCCGCCGCACCACGACATCTACTCGATCGAGGACCTCAAGCAGCTCATCTACGACCTGCGCTGCGCGAACCCCAAGGCGCAGGTGTCGGTCAAGCTCGTGGCCGAGGTCGGCGTCGGCACCGTCGCCGCCGGCGTCGCGAAGGCCAACGCCGATCACGTGGTCATCGCCGGCCACGACGGCGGCACCGGCGCCTCGCCGCTGTCGTCGATCGTCGCCGCGGGCTGCCCGTGGGAGATCGGCCTGGCCGAGACCCAGCAGACGCTGCTGAAGAACGACCTGCGCTCGCGCATCGTCGTGCAGACCGACGGCCAGCTGAAGACCGGCCGCGACGTGGCCATCGCCGCGATGCTCGGCGCCGACGAGATGGGCTTCTCCACGGCCCCGCTCATCGCCACCGGCTGCATCATGATGCGCGCCTGCCACCTGAACACGTGCCCGGTCGGCATCGCGACGCAGGACCCGGAGCTGCGCAGGCGCTTCCAGGGCCAGCCCGAGCACGTCGTCAACTTCTTCTTCTTCGTGGCCGAGGAGGTGCGCCGGATCATGGCGTCCCTGGGCATCGCGAGGTTCGACGACCTGATCGGCCGCGTGGACCTGCTCGAGGCCGACGCCGCGATCGACCACTGGAAGGCGCGCGGGATCGACCTCACGCACCTGCTCACGTTCCCGCGCGACGTGGATCCAGAGGCGCCGCGGCACCGCACGCAGCCGCCGCCGCCCGTGCTCGACGACGCGCTGGACCACCGGCTGCTCGAGGAAGCACGCCCGGTCGTCGAGGGCGGCGACGGCGACGGCGTCCAGATCGAGATCGGCGTGCGCAACACCAACCGCTGCGTCGGCGGCATGCTCTCCTCGCGGATCGCCGAGATCCACGGGGCGCACGGCCTGCCCGAGGACAGCGTCAAGGTGCGCTTCACCGGCTCTGCGGGCCAGTCCTTCGGCGGCTGGCTGGCGCCGGGCGTGAGCTTCGAGCTCCACGGCGACGCCAACGACTACACCGGCAAGGGCCTGTCCGGCGGCGTCGTCGCCGTGCTGCCGCCCGACGGCGTCACGTTCGCCGCCGAGGACAACGTCATCGTCGGCAACACCGTGCTCTACGGCGCCACGGCGGGCCGCGCGTTCTTCCGCGGCATGGCGGGCGAGCGCTTCGCGGTGCGCAACTCGGGTGCCTCGGCGGTCATCGAGGGCGTGGGCGACCACGGCTGCGAGTACATGACGGGCGGCCGCGTCGTCGTGCTCGGCCCGACCGGCCGCAACTTCGCGGCGGGCATGAGCGGCGGCATCGCCTACGTGCTCGACGAGGACGGGCAGTTCCGCTCGCGCGTGAACCCCACCATGCTCGACCAGCTCGAGGAGCTCGACGACGCCGACGCGATCGAGTGCCGCACGCTCGTCGAGGAGCACGTGCGCCGGACCGGCTCGCCGGTCGGGCAGCGGGTGCTCGGCGACTGGGACGCGATGCGCGGCCGGTTCGTCAAGGTCTTCCCGGCCGACTACAAGCGCGTGCTCGCCGAGCTCGCCGACCAGGAGGCCGAGCGGGCCGACGCCTTCGAGGGCGAGGCCGTGGACGTCGTCGGCGCCCCGCACGTGCGCGGCGGGGAGGGGGAGTAGTCATGGGTGAGCTCGGGGCCTTCCTGAAGATCGACCGCGTCGGGATCCCGTACGAGGACCCCAAGGAGCGCGCCGCGAACTACAAGGAGTTCGTGGTCCAGCGCTCCGACGCAACCGGTGGGACGACGCGATCCGGCAGCTGCACGCCACCAACAACTTCCCGGAGTTCACCGGGCGGCTGTGCCCGGCGCCGTGCGAGGCGGCCTGCGTCCTGGAGATCCGCGAGGGCGACGCGGTCTCGATCAAGCAGCTCGAGATGTCGATCGCCAACCGCGCCTGGGACGAGGGCTGGGTCACGCCGCAGCCGCCCCGGTACGAGACCGGCCGCAGCGTCGCGGTCGTCGGCGCCGGCCCGGCGGGCATGGCGGCGGCGCAGCAGCTGCGCCGCGCCGGCCACCGCGTGGTGCTCTTCGAGCGCGACGAGGCCGCGGGCGGGCTCATCCGCTTCGGCGTGCCGGACTTCAAGATCGAGAAGCACGTCGTCGAGCGGCGCGTCCAGCAGCTCGTCGACGAGGGCGTGGAGCTGCGCTGCGGCGTCGACGTCGGCCGCGACGTCACCGCCGACGAGCTGCGCGCCGAGTTCGACGCCGTCGTGCTGACCACCGGCTCGCGCGTGCCGCGCGACCTGCCGGTCGAGGGCCGCGACCTCGAGGGCATCCACTTCGCGATGGACTACCTCTACTGCCGCACGCGGCAGGTCCGCGACGCCGACGGCGCGCCGGGCGAGATCACCGCGCGCGGCAAGCACGTGGTGGTCATCGGCGGCGGCGACACCGGCGCGGACTGCGTCGGCAACTCGATCCGCGAGGGCGCGCTGAGCGTCACGCAGCTCGAGCTGCTGCCCGAGCCGCCGCAGCACCGCCCCGACGACCGGACGCCGTGGCCGCTGTGGCCGCTGAAGTTCCGCCTCTCCTACGCGATGGAGGAGGCCCAGGCGGTCGGCAAGGGCGAGCAGGACTTCTCCATCGTCACGACGCGGTTCACGGGCGAGGACGGCAAGGTGTCGTCCCTGCACTACGCGCAGGCCGAGGCCGCGCCGCCGTTCGGCCCGGTCGCCGGCACCGAGGGCGAGATGCAGGCCGACCTCGTCCTGCTGGCGATGGGCTTCCTGCACCCCGAGCCCGAGCTGCTCGACCAGGTGGGCGTCGACAAGGACGGCCGCGGCAACGTCAAGGCGCCGGTCTACGAGACCTCGGTGCCCGGCGTGTTCGCCGCAGGCGACGCGCGCCGCGGGCAGTCGCTGATCGTCTGGGCGATCAACGAGGGCCGCCAGGCCGCCCGGATGGCCGACCGCTACCTGCACGAGCTCACCGCGCGCGAGCACCAGCCCGTGCTCGCCGGCAACGTGCACGACGCGGACGAGGGCCCCGAGGGGCCCCCGCTCCACGTCAACGGCGCCATGCCGGTCGAGCCGCCCGGCCGCTAGGCCCCGCCCCCTACTTCGCGGGGCGGTGGCCGGTGAACGTCATCACCTGCTGGATGCCGCTGGGGCGGTTCGTGTAGCGGATCGTCCACGCGCCGATCGGGGCGCTGGTGATCGTGCGCGCGGGTGTGAACCACGTGTCGGGGTCCTGCGAGCCGCCGTTGGCCGCGGCCAGGTCGTCGCCGGCGGCCTTCACCGCCGCCCACAGCGCGTCGCGGCAGGCGGTCAGGTCGCCGTCGCCGCAGTAGCGCGTGGAGAACGGCTGCTGCACCGGCTTGCCCAGCACCGTGCGGAGGTCCTTCTCGACGTGGCCCATGGCGCCGCCGGTGAAGTCGTCCTCCGTGCTGGCCTCGCGGCCGATGAAGCGCTCGACGGTCGGCAGCTGCGGCCCGAGCACCGGCCCGAGGACGGCGTCGACGACTTTCGGGTACAGCGCGTCGGTGATCGCGGCGCCCTGGGCGTCGGTCTTGCCGTCGCCGTCGCGGTCCAGCCAGTGGGCGCCGTTGTCGCGCCACTGGTCGATGAGCGCGAGCATCCGCTCCTCACGCGCCGACGGGGCGGGCCCGCCCCGCAGGACCTCCTCGACGACCGGGAGCACCTGCAGGACGCGGAGGTCCTGCGTCGCGGCGCTGTTCATCGCGCCGACGACCGAGGCGAGGTCGTGCTTCTCGCTCCGGGCGAGGTTGGCCTCGAGCATCTCGACGCGGTGGACCGGCGAGTAGGTCCAGTTGTCGTCGGCGGCGCCCCAGCCCGGCGCGGGCCGGTTGTTCCAGTTGACCATCGTGCCGTCGTTGGTGTCGATCTGCTGCGGGTGCTGGCCGGCGCTGAGGAAGCCGCGCCACTCGTAGTTGCCGCTGCCGTCGGTGGGCAGGCGCGGGTCGACGCGGTTGTCGCGCTTGGGCAGCCGGCCGGCCGAGTACATGGCGACGTTGCGGTCGTCGGCGTAGCCGGCGTTGAACGTGAACGGCGACTTGGCGAAGGACGACAGGAACTGCTTGGCGTTGCGGACCTTGCCCAGCGTCATGTCGCGGAATGGCAGCTGGAAGAGCACGTCCATGCCGGTGCTGGCGCGCTTGCGCGAGACCGCCACCGGCTTGCCCTTGACCGTCGCGTACGCGACGACCGGGCCGTGGACCGTCGTGCGGAAGCGGAAGCGCTTGCCGTTGACCGTGCCCGCGTCGAAGGTGCCCATCGAGCGGCACTTGCGCTTGTACAGGTACTTGAACCGGCTGCCGCCGCAGAGGGTCTCGACGTACTCGTCGATCAGGTCGCTGCCCGCGGACGTGAGCGTCCAGACGTTGTCCTGGCCGCGGCCGATGAGGATGTTGCCGGGGAAGCCGGGCGCCGACGCGCCGCGGGCCTCGATGCCGGGCGCCTTGAGGTCGAGCTCGAAGGTCAGGCCGGGGTAGAAGTAGCCGATCTGCGGGCCGCCGACGAACAGCGGGTGGCCGTTGGTCGAGCGCCGCGCCGACACCATCAGGAAGTTCGAGGCGTGCTGCGGGCGCTTCGTCGCCTTGGCGATCGCGGCGCGGCTCTGGCCGGCGAGGTCGTTGGCGCTGGTGACCCGCTTGAGCGAGCCGTCGTCGAGCACCTGGTTGCCCGAGGCCCGCGACGGGATCGGCAGCGCGTTGAACGTCTTGTCGATCGTGCTGGCGTGCGCGGGGTCGGCGTGCTCGGTGAGGTCGTTCCACACCGACGCGCCGGCGGCGGCGCCGAGGCGCTTGGTCAGCGCGTCGAGGACCATCGAGCGGCGCGCCTCGTCGCCGCCGCCCTCGCCGAAGATCTGGCCGACGAGCGCGTTGACGGCGTAGACGTCGTTGCGCCCGAAGGGCTTCTCCTTGGACTTGTCGCGCTTGAGGCGGTCGTTGACGCCGTCGACGTAGACGTCGACGTCGTGGAGCAGGTCGCGGCCCTCCTTGGTGCGCTGCAGCACGTCGGTCTGCTTGGCGATGAAGCGCTCGGTCTGCTGGGAGGGCGTGACCGGCTTGACGCCGGTGACCAGCGAGAACGCGCTCGTGTTCGGCGCGTTGATGGCAGCCATGCGCGCCGGGTAGCGGCCGACGGCCAGCAGCAGCGCGCGGTCCTGGGCGAGGATCCAGCCCGACGCCCAGGTGAGGTCGTCGCGGTTGCGGCCGGTGACGTGCGGGACGTTGAAGCGGTCGCGGACGATCTTGACGCCCTTGCGCGGCACCGACTCGGTGCGGCACGGGCACTGGTCGCCGCCGGTGCCGAGCACGGCGGGCTTGAAGTACTTGGTGAGGTCGGGGAGGGTGACCTGGTCGGCGACCGGCGTCAGCGCGTCGTACAGCTTGGCCTGGTCGTCGGCGCCCGGCTTGGCGGGCACGTCGCCGCGCTGGCCGGACGGGATGACGTTCAGCGCCGTGCCGGCGTAGTCCTTGGCGTGGGCAGGGGCGGCCAGCGCGAGGAGCGCTGCCACCGCCAGGGGCAGGGTGGGGCGGGGCATTGCCGGGAGGGTAGACGTGGTGTCAACCGGAGCGCCGCGGACGGAAACGTGACGCACCCGTCACCTTCGCGTATGCTGCCCGCCCATGACCGAGCCGCTGCCCACCGTCGCCCTCATCGGAGCCGGGTCCTCCGGCATCGCCGTCGCCAAGGCGCTGCACGAGCGCGGCGTGCCGTTCGTGTGCTTCGAGGCGTCCGACCGCGTGGGCGGCAACTGGGTCTTCGGCAACAAGAACGGCATGTCGGCGGCCTACCGCGACCTGCACATCAACACCTCGCGCGACCGCATGGAGTACTCGGACTTCCCGATGCCGAAGTCCTATCCCGACTACCCGCGCCACGACCAGATCGCGGCCTACTTCGACAGCTACGTCGACCACTTCGGGTTCCGCGACAAGATCCGCTTCGAGACGAAGGTCGCGCACGTCGGGCGCCGCGACGGCGGCGGCTACGACGTCACGCTCGATGACGGCACCACGCAGGCGTTCGATGCCGTGCTCGTGGCCAACGGTCACCACTGGGACAAGCGGATGCCCGAGCCGATGTTCCCCGGCGCCGACGGCTTCGAGGGGCAGCAGCTGCACGCCCACGACTACGTCGACAACTCGATCTTCGAGGGCAAGCGCGTCGTCGTCCTCGGGATGGGCAACTCGGCGATGGACATCGCGGTCGAGTCCTCCTACGTCGCCGAGACGACCTACCTCGCCGCGCGGCGCGGCGCGTGGATCGTTCCGAAGTACGTCTTCGGGCGGCCCACCGACCAGCTCAAGAACGACCCGCGCATCCCGTTCAAGCTGCGCCAGCGGATGATCCACATGGTCGTGAAGTCCCAGATGGGCGACCCGACGCGCTACGGCCTGCCGATGCCCGACCACAAGTTCGGCGAGGCGCACCCGACGGTGTCGGGCCGCATCCTGGACCGCATCCAGCACGGCCGCGTGACGCCCAAGCCGAACATCCGGCGCCTGGACGGCCGCTTCGTCGAGTTCGACGACGGCTCGCGCGAGGAGGTCGACGTGGTCGTCTACTGCACGGGATACAAGATCTCGTTCCCGTTCTTCGACGAGGACTTCGTGTCGGCGCCCGACAACCACATCGAGCTCTTCCGCCGGGTCTTCCACCCGCGCTACCCCGACCTCGCGTTCGTCGGGCTGCTGCAGCCGCTCGGCGCGGTGATGCCGCTGTCCGAGGCGCAGGGCCAGTGGCTGGCGGACTACCTCAAGGGCGAGTACGCGCTGCCGCCGGCGGCCGAGATCGAGGCCGACATCCACGCCGACCAGGAGGCGATGCGCAAGCGCTACGTGGCGAGCAAGCGCCACACGATCCAGGTCGACTTCGACGACTACCTCTACGCGCTGGACAAGGAGCGCCGCGCGGGCGCCGAGCGCGCGCGGGCCCGCGGCTTCGCGCTGCCGGTGCCGGCGCGGGTGGGCGCGTCGGACGAGGACGCGGTCGCCGCGTGACGACCCTCGGCAAGCGCGAGCGCACGAAGCAGGCCAACCGGGCCGCGATCCTCGACGCCGCGCGCGACGTCTTCGCGGACCTCGGCTACGGCGCGGCGACGGTCCGCGACATCGTCCGCCGCACCGACCTGGCGACCGGCACGTTCTACAACTACTTCCCCGACAAGGAGTCGGTGCTGCGGGCGGTCGTCGAGGAGTCGGTCGCCGAGGCGCGGGCGCGCGTCCGCGCCGCGCGGCGCTCGGGCCGCACGCTCGAGGAGTTCGTGCGCGACGGCTTCCAGGCGTACTTCGAGTACCTCGTCGAGGACCGCCGCGACTTCGAGCTCCTGCGCCGCAACGCGGGGACGATCCGGGCGCTGTTCAGCGAGCCGACGCTCGTCGCCGGCGTCGAGGAGCTCGCCGAGGACCTCCGCGACGGGATCGCCGCCGGCGTCGTGCCGCCCCACGACACCGAGTGGATGGCGGCGGCGATGGTGGGGACCGGCTTCGAGGTGGGCGTGAGGATGCTCGATCGCGGGGAGGACTCGCTGGACGCCGCCGTGGAGTTCGTCACCGGGCTGTTCCTGGGGGGACTACGTACGCTTGCGCACTAAGCCGTAGGTGCCTGCGTGCCGAAACTTCTCCGTGGCTAGGCTGTCCTTTGTCCGAGTCCGCCAACGACCACGGAGCCCTGATCCACATCCGCACGTCCCGTCGTCTCGTCCTGCCCTGCCTGCTCCTCGGTGCCTTCGCCGTCGCGCCCGCGACGTCGCAGGCCGCCCTGTACGGCTTCAGCGAGCAGCAGCCCGAGATGTTCACCAACCCGCTGTACCAGGACCTGTCCAAGGTCAAGATCGCCCGCTACATCGCGCCCTACGACGTCGCCACCGACGCCCGCGACAAGGCCATCTTCGACCGCTGGTACGCGGCCGCCCGTGCCGACAAGCAGCGCGTGCTCGTGTCGTTCTACTACGACCGCGACCGGCCGCTGAAGCTGCCGTCGACGAAGCTCTACACGAGCAAGATGAAGGCCTTCAAGAAGGCGTACCCGAAGATCACCGAGATCTCGCCGTACAACGAGGCCAACCGCGACGCGCGCAAGCAGCGCCGCTTCGCCGGCCCGTCGGCCAAGCAGGCGGCCAACTACTACCTCGCCGCCCGCAAGGTCTTCAAGGGCAAGAAGTACAAGATCGTCGGTCTCGACCTGCTCGACGGCAACTCGATCAAGCCGTCGATCAAGTACCTGAAGGCCTTCCAGCGCTACACGCGCAAGCACCCCAACAAGATCTGGGGCCTCCACAACTACTCCGACACCAACCGCAACTCGACCAAGCGCACGAAGGCCGTGCTCGCGCAGGTCAAGGGCGAGGTCTGGCTGACGGAGACCGGTGGCCTGGTCAAGCTCGGCACGTCCTTCGCCTACAGCGAGGCGCGTGCGGCCCGTGCGCTCAAGAACATGTTCAAGCTGGCCTCGAACAAGCGCATCAAGCGGCTCTACATCTACCAGTGGTCGCCGGGCGACGACCAGTTCGACGCCGGCCTGATCGGCAAGGACGGCTCGCCCCGCCCGGGCTACGACGTCGTCAAGAAGAAGCTGGGCTAGCGCCCGCTTCGCATCGCGGTTCTGCGGCGGCCGGGCCCTCGGGGTCCGGCCGCTTCGCGTTGTGGGGGTCGTCGCCCCCCGGACGCTCGCGGGCGCCTAGACTCGCCACGTGCCCACGTTCTGCCGCCACAACCGCCTCGTCGAGCGCTGCCCGATCTGCTCCAAGCAGGACCGGAGCTCCAGCCCGACGCGCTCGGCGCCCCGGCGGCCGTCCAAGCCGGCGGGCGCCCCGACCCGCGCGCCGCGCAAGTCGGCCTCGGGCGGCATGGTCACGCGGCGGATGCAGCGGGCCCCCGACGACGGCTACGAGCACGACCTCGTGCCCGGCCTGCGCTCCAGCGTCGACGCCGCGCGCCTGGCCGACGAGCTCGCGCTGTCCGACGCGCGGCTCCTCGCGCTGCCGAACGAGCCGTTCTTCGCCGAGCTCGCCGCGGAGCCCGACCGCGACCGCGCCGCGCGGGTCGCGTTCCTGACGGCGTACCTGTGGCCGGTGGACGGGGCGGAGGACCCCTTCGCGTCGATCCGCGCGGTCGCCGCCGACCCGGCCGCGTTGTCGTCGGCGCAGACCGGCGCGATGTCCTCGCACGACCCGGCCAAGGGCGAGCGCGTGCTCGACGCCTTCCAGCACTGGGCCGACCGCTCGGGCGGCCCGCACGCCGCGCTGGTCGGCGACGAGGGCTGGGACCCCGCGCGCCGCTTCGACCGCGCCTTCGAGCGTCTCGGTGGCGTCGCGCGGCCGAGCCGCCTGGAGTTCCTCGTGATCGCCGCGCGGCTGCAGCTGGCCGAGATGGACATCAACACGATGCACCTCTCGGCGGCGACCCCGATGGACCCCGTGCTGCTCGCGGCGAAGCGGATCCTCGGGATCGGCGACATCATCCTGCTGCGCCGCCGCGCCAACGAGCTCGCCCACGCCGTGGGGGTGCCGGTCGCGGCGATGGACCTCGCGCTCTTCAACTGGGCGGCGGGGCCGGAGGAGGCCCGCACCACCGGCGGCCTCGACGTCGAGGCCGACGCCGAGGTCCGCGCCCGCATCGCCGGCGCGCTCGGCCTCGCGCCCTAGCGCCGGCCACGCCGCCAGACCTCCCGGGGCCAGGCCCCTTCATGAAGCTCGTGTTGGGGGCCTGGCCCCACACGTCACGCGGCGTCCCGGGCCGTCGCGTCGCCGTGCGCGGGCCGGCGTTCGGGCGCTGACGCCGGCGTCCATCGGACCGGACGGCCCTGGCCGATCGTTCGAGCGTCGTCCCCGCACTTTCCGCACGTTTCGATTCGGGGGTCCCTTGATGTCTGCGATCGCACATCGATCGGGGGCGAACCTTGGCGATCCATCGCCTTGGAGTGGCACGGACGCCACCACGACGCGCGAGGACCATGGAAGGACGCACCCCCACGGAGCACGACGCTCCGAACCCGGTCGCGATGCCGCGGCCCGCCACCGCGAGCGCGGTGGCCGACATCATCGAACACGCAGCTCCGCCGCCGGCGTCGGTCGCGGGTACGGCGGCCGGCGGCTCGATGCCGCGGCGCGGTCGAGGCGCCGAGAGCGGCCAGCAGCTGGTGCTGCGCACCGTGGCGACGCACGCCGACGCGCTCCTGCGCACGGCGCGCCGCCACAGCCTCTGCGCGGACGACGCCCAGGACGCCTACCAGCGCGGGCTCGAGATCTTCATGCGCCGGGCCGACTCGCTCGACCCTGCCGCGCTGCCCGGCTGGCTGCACGTCGTCATCAAGCACGAGGCGATGGCGGTCCGCCGCGGCCGGCTCGACATCGTCGGCCACGAGGAGGTCGACCTCGACCGCCACGAGGCCGCCGACATCGCGTCGCCGGAGGACCGCGTCCTGCGCGACGACCGCGTCGCGCGGACGGCCGAGGCCCGCCAGCGCCTCAAGCCACAGGAGCTCCGCGCCATGTGGCTGAAGGCGATGGGCAGCAGCTACCAGGAGATCTGCGACGAGACCGGATGGACCTACACGAAGGTCAACCGGTGCCTGACCGAGGGGCGGCGCGCGTTCCTCGCACGGTACGCGGGGATCGAGGCGGGGGAGGAGTGCGCCCGCTGGCAGTCGGTGCTGTCGGCGATGGTCGACGGCGAGGCGAGCGCCGCCCAGCTCGCCGAGCTTCGCCCGCACCTGCGCAACTGCCGCGGCTGCCGGGCCACCGTGCGCGAGCTCCACCAGTCCGCGGCGCAGCTCCGCGCTGTCCTGCCGGTCGGGGCGGTCGCGGCGCTCCCGGCCGCCGGCGACGGGCCGAGCCTGCTCGTCCGCTGCTGGGAGTCGCTCGTCGGCGCGCTGCAGGGCCGCGCCACGGCGGTCGCGGTCCGCGCCCAGGACGCGCTCGAGGCCGGCTCGACGGCGAAGCTCGGAGCGGTCGCCGCCTCCGCGGCGGCGGTCGCCGGCGGCGGCACGATGGCCGCCAAGGCGGTCCACGAGCGCGCGGACCGCCCGCCCGAGCGGACTGCCGCACACGTGCGCCGCGCGGCGCCGGTGCCCACGACCCCGATCTCCACGCGGCCCGCAGCGAGCGAACGTGCCGCGATTGTCCTCGCCCGCCGGGCGACGGCCGCAGCGGCACAGCCGAAGCCGCCGGCGCGCAAGCGCCACTCCTCGAGCCGGACCGCCTCCGGTGAGTTCGCCCGCACCTCGACGCAGTCCCGCCAGGTGGCCCGCGAGTTCGCGCCCACCACGACGACCGCAGCCTCGCGCGAGTTCAGCGCGACCCAGACGCCGGCGCCCGCGCCGGCGCCGCCCTCCCGGCCGGCGACGACCCGCGCCCCCTCTTCCCCGACGCCGCTCAACGGCGGCGAGTTCGACCCGTAGACCAACAAGGAGCCAGATGCACCTCACCGACCTGCCCCGCCGGCTGGCAACGACGCTCGCCGCGGCGGCCTTCCTCCTCCTGCTCATCACGACGCCCGCCCACGCCGGCGTCGCGACGATCTACCAGTGCCGCGGCCCGCAGGGCCAGGCCGACACGGACCTGATGTCTGCCGCAGGGAACTCCTCCCTGACCATGTCCTTCGCCGGGTGCGCCTCCACCGGGGCGCGGCTCGTGTCGACGGGCTATGCGGGCCTGAACCCGGCGCCGAACGACATGACACTGACGATCGGCGCCTCCGGCGGGACGCGTTTCGTCGGCGGCACCCTCTACCGCCAGATGTTCAACTACGCCTACGTCGAGGTCGGTGTCATCGACAAGGACAGCTACGGCTTCGGCTACGAGCTGCGGGATGCGAGCAGCAACGTCATCGAGCGTTGCGGCCGGGCGTTCCAGCCGGCGACCCCAGGCGACTGCGCCCCGGCGATCGTCAACTTCACGACCGGCGACTACACGCGCTTCAGCAGTCCGACGGTGGCCCTCGACGGGACTTCGACCCGCAGGTACACGCTCACCGTGGGGTGCAACAACGCGCCCAACTGCACGCACTACTACTCCAACCCCGGCATCGACCAGGTGAGCGCCCGCCTGCTGGTCGAGGACGCGCAGGCGCCGACTGACACGGCGGTGACCGGGCCTTTGGCGACGAGCGACGTCATCGGCGGCGGTGACGAGACGCTCACCGTGACCGCCTCCGATCCCGACGGTCTCGGCGTCTACCAGGCCGAGCTGCTGGTCGACGACGTTCGCGCGGTGCGTCAGACGGCATCGCTCAACGGCGGCAAGTGCGTCGACGCCGACACGGGCAATGCGAACCCGTACGAGTTCCTGAACGGCTCGCCGTGCCCCGCGGGCCCAACCAGCACGACGCTCTCCGTGGCCGCGCTTCCGGAGGGCCTGCACAACCTCAAGGTCAAGGTGTACGACGCCGCGGGCAACGCCACGGTCGCCATGGACCGCGACGTCACGATCGACCGCGTCGCAGCGCCGACGAACACCAGCGCGCCGGACGTGACCGGGACCGCCGAGGTGGGGCGGACGCTGGTGGCGACCACGGGTGCGTGGGACGTGCACGGCGCCGCGGAGCCGGCGTTCGGCTACCAGTGGCAGCGCTGTGATGCGGCCGGCGCCTCGTGCCAGGACGTCGCCGGTGCGACCGGTGGGCTGTACGACGTGGCTGCCGCGGACGTCGGCTCGCGGATGCGGGTGCGGGTTGCGGCGACCAACAGCGAGGGGACGACGTCGGCGCCGTCGGCGGTGAGCCCGGTCGTCGTCGCGAAGGAGACCGCGACGACCGGCGGCGGCGGCGGTGGCGGCGGCTCGACGACGGGCGGTGGCGGCACGACCACGAGCACGACGACGACCGGCGGTGGTGGCTCGGGCGGCGGGGGCGGGCTCGCGCCCGCGACCGTGCAGCCCGGCACGGAGTCCGGTCTGCCGGTGGCCGCGCAGCCGCTGGGTCCGGAGGTGCGGCCGAGCGGGACGCCGAACGGCGCCAACGCCAGCGAGCAGGTGACGCTGCTGGCCTTCGATGCCGCGAGCGAGCGGCGGGCGGTCCGCGTGAGGTACGGGCGGCCGGTGATCATCGCGGGGCGGCTCGTCGCCGCGAGCGGCGCGCCGATCTCGGGCGCGCGGCTGGAGGTCCACCAGCAGGAGCGGCGGGCCGGCGCCAAGCTCGCCCACGACCAGGACATCCTCACCGACGCGAACGGGAAGTTCCGCTACGTCGCGCCGGCGGGGCCGTCGCGGATGGTGCGCGTCGGGTACCGCGCGCGGGTGGGGGACACGTCGTTCGCGCGGACGACGGACGTGCACCTCAAGGTGGTGGCTTCCGTCTCGTTCCGGCTCAGCCGCTCGAAGCTGCGCAACGGGCAGACGCTGCGGTACCTCGGTCGCATCCACGGCCCGCGGACGGGCCACCGGTTCGTCGAGGTGGTCGTGCGCAGCGGCAGCCGCTGGCAGGTCGTGTGCTCGGTGCGGACCGACACGAAGGGCTCGTTCGGGTGCGCGCACCGGTTCCGGCGCACGTACCGCGGCACGACGTACACCTTCCGCGCGCGGGTCCGCAAGCAGACGGGAATGCCCTACGAACCCGGACTTTCCGGCCTTCGGAAGGCCCGCGTCCGCCCGTAGGGGACGGCCTCCGGCCCGCGCGCCCGGCGCGCGGGCCGTGTCAGGCCGTTGCCGTCCGATGCGACCCCTACCTTGCAGCCGTCCCAGTACCCCTCGAGCCCTGAGAGCCGAGAGAGATGCCCCTCTGCTTCATCGAACCGCAGGATGCGATCCGGGTCATCGCCGAGTCGGTCGGCCGCGAAGCTCGCCGGCAGCTGCTCGGCGAGCTCGTTCGCGCGTGG
>JACRMD010000150.1:18969-27489 GCA_016215085.1 Solirubrobacterales bacterium
GCTCGGCGAGCTCGTTCGCGCGTGGGTAGACGAGATCCCCGACAGGGAGCTCGAGGTCCACTACGCCAAGGCCGTCGCCGACCTCGACGAGCACGACCGGTCGATGCTCGCCGCGTGGCACGCCTCGCTGGAGGTCGGGCAGCCGATCGCGAACCGGGACTTCCTCGTCAACGTCTTCCCGACGCTGGGCGAGAACCGCCGCGAGGCGCTGAAGATCGCCGCCGGCTTTCGGGGCGAGGAGGCGTTCGACGCGGGCGTCGCGGAGGAGCAGGCGCTGGAGACCGTCCTGCCGCGCCTGTCGCGCGAGCGGTCGCTGGAGCTCGCGGCCGAATGCCTCGAGCTCTACCTCTGGGACCGCCTGGGCTCCGACAACTGAGGCGGGCGGCCCCGGGACGGGCCGCTGAGGGGCGCGGGCCCGAGGGGCGGGCCCGCGAAGGAACGCGGCAGAGGACGGGTCGCAGACGCTACGCGGCGCCGTTGGCCCGGCGCAGCACGTCGTAGCGGCCGACGCCGGTGCGGCCCTCCATGCGCCAGGTGAAGAAGGCCGTGTCGAGCGTCAGGCGGCCGAGGTCCAGCGACGTGCCGCAGGCGACCTCGCCCGCCACGCGCAGCGCGTGGTTGTCGTCGTCGTGGACGTACAGCTCCAGGCCGGCGCTGCGCTGGCGGCCCTCGCCGTCGTAGGTCGTCGACAGCCGCGGGTCGTCGACCACGGTCGCGACGGCCTCGGAGGACGACTCGTCCGCGGGCGCGAGCAGCACCGCGTGGATCGCCTCGTCGGCGTGCGACGACGCCTTGGCGGGACGCACCGCCGTGATCGACACGCCCGTGGCGTCCGACAGCCACACGCCGATCGTGCGCGCCATCGAGAGCTTGTCCCAGTCGGGCGCGCCCCACGAGTGGCCGCGCTGGCCGCGCCCGCGGAACGGGCGCTCGGCGCCGTCGACGATCAGCGTGCCCTCGACCTCGACGAGCTGGTCGTAGCCCTCCATGCCGCCGAGCTTGCCGGCGGGCACGTCGGCGCCCAGCGACGCGGGCTCCGACACCGCGCGCAGCCGCAGGTCGAAGCCGTTGCGGCCCTCCTCGTCGGTGAACGTCACGCGCCAGGCCCGCAGCGGCTCGAGCACCTCGGTGTGCACGCCCGCGGCCTCGACCGCCGACCAGTCCTCGCCGTCGGGCGTCACGCCGCCCTCGGCCCGCACCGCGACCGGCTGCCCGTCGGCGAAGAGCACGCCGAGGCCGCTGGCCACGCGCGCGCCCTCGTGCACCGCCAGCCCGACGCGGGCGACCCCGCACAGCGACGCGGCGTCGTCGGCGAACGCGACGGTCACGGCGTCGCCGGCGCCCTCGCCGCCTGCGCGGGGCGCCTCGTGCTCGGGGCCGATCGTCAAGGGAGCCTCCTGGGGTCGATCTCGGACGCGGTGCCCTCGACGTCGTAGTCGCCGCCGCCCGGCCGCCGGCGCGGAGCGGCGCCGCCGAGCCCGCCGCCGACGACGCGCACGGTCATGCCCCGCGCCACGCGCTTGACGAGGAACCGGCGCACGAGCGCCCGCGTGGGCGGCAGCAGCAGCAGCATCCCGGCGATGTCGGTGGTGAAGCCCGGCGTCAGCAGCAGCGCGCCGCCGAAGATGACCAGGGCGCCGTCGGCGACCTCGCGCGCCGGCGGCCGGCCGGCGGCGAGCGTCTCGTTGAAGCGCCGCCACACCGCCCGGCCCTGCGAGCGCATGAGCGCCGCGCCGAGGATCGAGTCCAGGACCAGCAGGCCGATCGTCGGCCACACGCCGATCCACTGGCCGACCTGGATGATCACCGCCAGCTCGACGATCGGGACGATGATGAAGAGGAGGACGAGGAGGGGCATCCGCTGCGCCCAAGGCTACGCGGTCCGGCCGGGCGGAGCCTGGGCCTAGGAGGCGACCGGCTCGGCCTCGATCGAGATGCCCGGCATGCGGTGCAGCCCGACGAGCTCGATGAGCCGGAGGATGTGCGGCTGGGCGCCCCGGATGACCATCTCGCCGCCCGCGGTGCGGACCCGGCGCGCGACGAGCGCGAGGTCGACCATCAGCGACGCGTCGGCGAACGCGAGCCCCGTGAGGTCGACGTTGAGCCGGCCCGGGGCCCGGAGCGCGCGCGAGAGAGCAGGACGACGCAGGCTCTGCGTCGTGCGATCCTCATCCCCCTCGCAGCGCAACAGCGGTGGGTGTTCGCTGAAGGCGACGATGACCCGGAAACCTAGTCAAACCGGGTCGCTAACCTCAAGCCCATGCCGACCGTCGACGACGTCGAAGCCGCTCTGACCAACGTGATCGACCCCGAGCTGGGGCTCGACTTCGTGGAGCTGGGGCTCATCTACGGCATCGAGGTGGACGGGCCTGCGGTCCACGTCACCTTCACGCTGACCTCGCCGGGCTGCCCGATCGGCCCGCAGGTGAGCGAGCAGATCGAGGAGTTCGTGGGCGAGCTCGACGGCGTGGAATCCGTCGAGTCGTCGATGACCTTCTCGCCGCCCTGGACGCCCGACCGGATGTCCGAGGACGCGAAGTTCGCCCTCGGCTACTAGCGCCGAGCACCCCGCACCGCCGCCCGTCCCCCGCCCGCCGTCGGCACGGGGCTGAGGTTCCGCGCCGGCGACGGGCAGGCGACGCGCGGCCCGACCGCACCGCGGGGCGAGCGGCACGGCCGGGCAGGGTGTCGCGCGGACAGCACCGTCCTGGCCTGTCCTTGTGTCCAAAACGCTGCACATCGCTCAAGGTTGGGACCATCCCCAGTTGGCGCAACGCCGCTCACAGGGGTAGGAGCAAAGGACGAGTGCGGCTACGCTGATCGGCCGATGCGCCGCGCCCTCGTCGCGTGCGCCTCCGGGTGCCTGCTCGCGCTGCTCCCGGTCGCGCCGACCGCAGCGAGCGCCTCCGCCGACGGGGGTGCCGTCGGCGCACGCCTGCTGGGGGGCGGCCTGAGCGGCCGGCTGCTCGTCACGCTGCGCCAGGACACGCGCGCGCACGCGTCCGCGGCGACCGCCGTCGCCGCCCGCGCCGGCGTGCGCCTGCGCCGCCGCATCCCGCAGCTGCGCACGATCGTCGTCGGTCCCGCGACCGGCGCCACCGCCCGCCGCCTGCGGGCGGACCCGCGCGTGTCGAGCGTCCGCGCCGAGCGCCGCTTCAGCCTGCGCTACGTCCCCAACGACCCGGCGTTCACGACGCCCGAGGTCAAGTCGCCCGGGACGATGGTCGAGTGGTGGGCCCAGCGCCAGGGGCTGCCCGACGCCTGGGAGCTCACGCACGGCGAGGGGGCGCGCGTCGCGGTCATCGACACCGGCGTCGACGCCGGCCACCCGGAGCTGGCCGACCGCATCGTGGACAGCGTCGACTTCGACGACGACCCGCGCCACGGCCCGGCGACGACCGACGAGGTCGGCCACGGCACGCACGTCGCGAGCCTCGCGTGCGCGGCGCCCGACAACGCCACCGGCCTGGCCGGCGCGGGGCTGGGCTGCGGGCTGCTCATCGCCAAGACCGACCTGACCGAGTCGAGCGTCGCCAGGTCGCTGGTATGGGCGGCCGACCGCGGCGCGCAGGCCATCAACATGAGCTTCGGCACCGACGGCAAGGTGGCCGCGTCGAGCGTCACGATCCAGGCGCTGCAGTACGCCGCGAGCAAGGGCGCGGTCCTCGTCGCGGCGGCGGCCGACGACCCGGTCGAGCAGCAGGGCGACCCGGCCAACGTCCTGCAGCCCACCGGCACCGGCGGCGACCTCGGCTGGAACCTCGGGCTCACGGTCACCGCCGCCACCGGCAGCGACCAGCGCGCCCGCTTCGCCGGCCGCGGCACGCAGATCTCGATGGCCGCCTACGGCACCTACGGCGGCGACGGCCCGACCGGCATCCTCGGCGCGTTCCCGGCCGGCCAGACCGAGCTCGAGCGCCCCGGCGGCCTCGTGCCGGGCGGCGGCTGCCGCTGCCGCGCCACGCTCGGCGGCGACGACCGCTACGCCCACCTGCAGGGGACCTCGATGGCCGCGCCGATGGTCGCCGGGGTCGCCGCGCTGATGCGCCAGCTCAACCCCGACCTGGCCGCGGCCGAGGTCGTGCGGCTGATGAAGGAGCAGGCCCGCCGCGCGCCCGGCGGCGGCTGGACCGCCGACCTGGGGTGGGGGATCCTCGACGCGCGAGCGGCCGTGCGGGCCGCTGCGGCGATCGACCGCCGCCCGCCGGTGAGCCGCATGTTCAAGCCCAAGGTCCGCGGCCGCAGCATCCTGCTGAAGTGGAGCGGCGTGGACACGGCCCCCGCGGGGGTCGAGGCCTCGGGCGTCGACCACTACGAGCTGTGGCGCAGCGCCAACCGCCGGCCGGCGCGGCGCATGCAGATCGTCAAGCGCACGACGCTGCGCCTGCGCGGCAAGCGCGGCTCCAAGTACACGTTCTTCACGGTCGCGGTCGACCGCGCGGGCAACCGCGAGACGGCGCCGAGCGCGCCCGACGTGCGGATCGCCGTCCGGCGGCGCTAGGCGCTAGGCGCGGGCCGTCGCCCGCGACCGCGCGGCGCCGTTGCGCGCGCCGTCGCCGCCCGTGCGCCGCTTGGCGAGCGCGACGAGCTCGGCCAGCGAGGCCTCGACCCCGTCGGCGACGCGGTCGAGGTCGGGCAGCGCGTCGTAGTCGCCGAGCAGGCCGAAGTTCATATTCCCGTTGTAGGACATGATCGCGATGGCCAGCGCATGGTCCTTGGGCAGGAACGCCACCGGGAAGATGTCGGTCATCTCGCGCCCGCGGACGTAGAGCGGGAACTGCGGCCCCGGCACGTTGGTGACGATCAGGTTGAACAACCTGGTCGAGAAGTTCAGCCGCGAGGCCTGCGCGAGGATCGTCGGCGGCGCGAAGTTCTCCAGGTTGGACAGCACCTCGGCGCCGACGGCCTGCTTGCTCTCCTTCAGCCCGTCCATCGCCGCCTTGACCGCGCGCAGCCGCGCGACCGGGTCCTCGATGTAGACCGGCAGCGGCCCGCGCATCACCGCGATGCGGTTGCCGAGCGTGTGGCGCTCGTGCTCGCCGCGGACCGAGACCGGGACCAGCGCGCGCAGCTCGAGGCCCTCGGTGCGCACGCCGCGCGAGCGCAGCCAGTCGCGCAGCGCGCCGCTGACGACCGTGAGCACGACGTCGTTGACCGTGCCGCCGAACGCGTCCTTGACGACCTTGAAGTCCGACAGCCGGTTGCGCACGCCGATGAACCGCCGGTGCGGCCCGATCTCGACGTTCAGCGGCGTGGCCGGCGCCGGGTTCAGGCCGGCCCACGCGATCTCGCCGACGCCCTCCAGTGCCTCCCGCACCATGCCCAGCGAGGTCTGCGGCCGCGCCAGCGCGCCGACCGCGCCGGCCACGGCGCCGGCCGCCGCCTTCGCCATGCCCAGCGTGCCGCCGGCGACGAGCTCGGCGGGCGACGGCGACGGGTGCGGCCGCCACGGCTCGTCGGAGTGGGGGACCTCGGTGGGCACCGGCGTGAGGTCGAACATCACCGTCGCGAGGTCGACGCCCGAGACGCCGTCGATGAGCGCGTGGTGCGTCTTGGAGATCAGCGCGAAGCCGCCCTCCTCGAGCCCCTCGACGAGCCACAGCTCCCACAGCGGCTTGGAGCGGTCCAGCTGCTGGGACATGATCCGCGAGGTCAGCCGCAGCAGCTGCTCCTCCGAGCCGGGGTGCGGCAGCGCGGTCTGGCGGACGTGGTACTCGAGGTTGAACGTCGCGTCGTCGACCCACAGCGGGCGGCCGGTCTCCAGCGGGGGGTTGGCGAGCCGCTGGCGGTAGCGCGGCACGAGGTGCAGCCGGCCGCGCAGGTGGTCCAGGAACTCGTCGAAGTCGGGCGCGGGCCCCTCGAAGATCGTGAGGCCGCCGACGTGCATGTGGGAGCAGGGGCCCTCCTGGTGGAGGAAGGACGCGTCCACCGCGGTGAGCCGGTCCAGGTGCTGCTGCGCCATGTGTGTCGTCCCCACTCCTCGAAGCCGTCGCGAGCCGCCCAGACTACTCGGGCGGCGACGCTCCGTGTGACGGTCTAGAGACGCGCGCCGACGCCCGTCGCGAGCTCGCGCTCGCGCACCGCGCCGCCGGTCTTCGGGTCCAGCGGGGGCATGGGCGCGCCGGCGCCGTCGCGCAGCCCGTCCATGAGCTCCAGCAGGGCGTCACCGGAGGAGCGGCGCGCGCTCCAGCCGAGCTCGGTCCGCGCGCGCGAGGTGTCCATGAGCGGGACCGACAGCGCCATGTCGAACCAGCCCGGCGACGTGGGCTGCAGGCGCAGCTTCCACGTCAGGCCGGTGAGCGCCCGCACGGCGAGCGGCGGCACCGGGACGGTGCGCGCGCCGAGGAGGCGGGCGAGCTCGTCGACGTCCAGCGGCGGCTCGGCGGCGATGTTGAAGGCGCCGCCGACGGCGCGCTCGGCGGTGACCAGGCGGTAGGCCTCGGCGACGTCGTCGGCGTGCACGGCCTGCACCTTCAGCCCCGGGATGCGCGGGATGACCGGCACCATCGAGCGGCGCACGAGCCTGCCGGGGAGGAAGGGCCCGGCGAAGTAGCGGCGGATCTCCGACGCGGCGTCGCGCTGGAAGATCAGGCCGGGGCGCAGGCGCGCGACGCGCACGTGCGGGTGGGCCTCCTCGACGCGGTCGAGGATCCGCTCGACGGCGGCCTTGTGGCGCGAGTAGAAGCTGGTCGGGATGCCGCCGGTGGCCCACGACTCGTCGACGGCGCGATCCTTCGGTCCCGGCGAGTAGGCGCCGATCGACGACGCGTAGACGATGGCGCCGGCGCCCGCGCGCACGGCGGCCTCGAAGACGCGGCGCGAGCCCTCGACGTTCGTGGCGTAGGTGACCCGCTCGTCGCGCGAGGGCTGGATCAGCCACGCGAGGTGGACGACGGCGTCGGCGCCCTCGAGCACCGGCAGCAGGTCGTCGCGCGAGATGTCGGCGGTGCGCCAGGTGACCTTGTCGACGTCGACCCGCGGACGCCGCCGGGCGATGCCGACCACCTCCCGGACGCGGACATCGCGCTGGAGGGCCCGCAGCACGGCGGACCCGACGTTCCCGGTGGCTCCCACGACGGCGACCTTCATCGAGGTCGGGCTGCCCGCTAGCGTGCGCGGCCTAACGAGGAGGGTGGACCATGGCGTGGGACTTCACGACGGAGCCGGAGTACGAGGCCAAGCTCGAGTGGGCGCGCGCGTTCGTGCGCGAGGAGATCTGGCCGCTGGAGACGATCGTGGGCGAGCTCGACCAGCAGCAGCTCGACCGCATCTACGCCCCGCTGCAGGCGGAGGTCAAGCGCCAGGGCCTCTGGGCCGCGCACCTCGACCCCGAGCTCGGCGGCCAGGGCTTCGGCCAGCTCAAGCTCGGCCTGCTGCACGAGGTCCTGGGCACGACGCCGTTCGCGCCCAACGCGTTCGGCTGCCAGGCGCCGGACTCCGGCAACAGCGAGATCCTCGCCCTGGCCGGCACGGCCGAGCAGAAGGACCGCTACCTGCACCCGCTGCTGGCCGGCGACCTCAAGTCGGCGTTCTCGATGACCGAGCCCGACAGCGCGGGGAGCGACCCCACCACCTTGAAGACCCGCGCGGTCCGCGACGGCGACGACTACGTCATCACCGGCCGCAAGTGGTTCACCTCCAACGGGTCGATCGCCGACTTCCTCATCGTCATGGCGGTCACCGACCCCGAGGCGCGGCCGCACCAGCGCGCGACGATGTTCATCGTCGACACCGACACGCCGGGCCTGCAGATCCTGCGCGACGTCCCGACGATGGAGCACCCGCAGGAGGAGTTCGGCAAGCTCGGCGGCCACGCCGAGGTCGTCTACGACGACGTGCGCATCCCCGCCTCCCAGCGCCTGGGCGAGGAGGGCGCCGGCTTCCTCATCGCCCAGCAGCGGCTGTACCCGGGCCGCATCCACCACTGCATGCGGTGGCTGGGCCAGGCGCGGCGCGCCTTCGACATGCTCTGCGAGCGCGCGACCTACCGCGAGGCCCACGGCAAGGTGCTCGGCGAGCACCAGACCGTCCAGAACTGGATCGCCGACTCGGCCGCGCAGATGCAGGCCGCGCGGCTGATGACGCTGCACGCCGCGTGGGTGATGGACACCCAGGGCGTCGCCGCCGCGCGCCAGCCGATCAGCCTCATCAAGTTCTTCGGCGCCGAGGCCCTGCACGACGTCGTCGACCGGGCGCTGCAGATCCACGGGTCGCTGGGCTACTCCACCGACCTGCCGCTGGAGGCGATGTACCGCTTCGCCCGCGGCGCCCGCTTCTACGACGGGCCCGACGAGGTCCACCGCCAGTCCGTCGCGCGCCAGGTCCTGCGCGGCTACGCGCCGCCGCCGGACCTCGTGCCCAGCGAGCACGTGCCGACCCGCCGCGCCGCGGCGCGCCGGAAGTTCGCCGAGGTCCTCGAGGCGGTGACGGCCAACGACTAGGCGCCGCGTCGTCGCGGCGGTCTTCGTCATGCAGGCCGTGATCCTGGGGGTCGTCCTCGCGCTGGTGCTGACCCAGCGC
>JACRMD010000150.1:27510-31173 GCA_016215085.1 Solirubrobacterales bacterium
CCCAGCGCGAGGACGCCGAGCAGGCGGCGCGCAGCCCCGCGCCGCCGGCGAAGGTCAACCGCTTCGACGGCGGCCGCGCGCTGCGCCTGGTCAAGCTCCAGGTCGGGGTGGGCCAGCGGCCGGCGGGCTCGCCGCAGCTGCGCCGGCTGGCCGTCCGGCTGCGGGCGCTGCTGCCCGAGGGGCGCTTCGAGGACCTGCCCGGCCATCCCGGCCTGCGCAACGTCGTCGGCTCGCTGCCCGGCCGCGCGCCGGCGATCGTGCTCGGCGCCCACTACGACACGGAGGTCTCGCCCAAGGGCTTCGTCGGCGCCAACGACAGCGCCGCCGGCACGGCCGTGCTGCTCGAGGTGGCACGCGCCCTGCAGCGCCTGCCGCGGTCCGAGCGCGCGCGCGAGATCCGGTTCGTGCTCTTCGACGGCGAGGAGGAGCCGCGCCCGACCGAGGACTTCTACCGCGACGCGCTGCGCGGCTCGAAGGCCTACGTCCAGGCCCACGCCGAGGAGGTCGGCGAGATGGTGCTCCTGGACTACGTCGGCAACAAGGGCCTGCGGCTGCCGCGCGAGGCCACCTCCGACGAGGGGCTGTGGCGCCGGGTCCGGGCGGCCGCCCGCCGCGCCGGCGTCGCCCCGGTCTTCCCGGCCGCCACCGGCGCCGGGGTGCTCGACGACCACACGCCGTTCCTGCGCGCGGGCATCCCGGCCGTCGACCTCATCGACTTCGACTACCGCTACCGCGACACCACGCGCGACACGGTGGACAAGCTCTCCGTGGCGAGCCTCGACGCGGTGGGCGAGACGATCGTCGAGCTGCTGCGACGCTAGGCGGCGCGCGCCGCGCGGCGCCGCCGCTTGGACTCGTACATCCGCACGTCGGCGAGGTGCAGCGCGTCGGACGGCGTGGCCGCCTCGCCGGGCAGCGCCGCGGTGCCGTACGACGCCTCGATCGCGTAGCCGGCGCCGCGCTCGCTGAGCGCCGCCGCGGCCGCCGCCTCGGCCTCGGCGCGGCGCGACCCGTCGCACAGCGCGCAGAACTCGTCGCCGCCGAGCCGGAACGCCGCGCCCAGCGGCGCGATCGCCTCCCGGAGCGCGGCGCCGCGGCGGCGCAGCAGGTCGTCGCCGGCGGGGTGGCCGAAGGTGTCGTTGTAGGACTTGAAGCCGTCGAGGTCGAGGAGCACGAGCACCGCGTCCGGGTGCGGGCGCTCGAGCTCGCGGCGCAGCGCGGCCTCCAGCGAGCGGCGGTTGGCCAGGCCGGTGAGGGCGTCGGTCGACGCGACCCGCTCCAGGCGCCGGCGCTCGTGGTGCAGGCCCAGCGCCCCGCCGAGCAGCAGCGCGCAGGCGGCCGCCAGCAGGCCGGCCGGCAGCGCCGGGAGGTCGAGCGGGCCGGGGGCGGCGCGGCGCGCGCGGGCGACGACGCTGAGCTCCATCTCGTCCCCGGGCAGCGGCTCGAGGTGCCGGACCGCCGACAGGCGCCCGGCCGCCTCGGTGACGGCGTCGTCGGGCGCCGCCGCGGCGCGCGTGAAGCGCTGGTCCCCGGGCACGGCGAGCCGCGCCCCGCGGGTGACGGCCCGGTCGCGGTCGACGATCGCCACGCCGTCGCGGCGCTCGACGACGACCACGCCGTAGCCGGGGCCCGGCTCGCCGATGGCGCGGCGCAGGCCCTCGAGGCTGCCCTCGAACTGCACGACGACCGGCGTGCCCGCCGCCGGCACCCGGCCGCTGACGCTTACGACCCACTCGCCGGTGTCGGGCGAGCGGTAGGGGCGGGAGATCCGGACGCCGCCGGGCAGCAGGGCGCCGCGGGCGGCGGCGGGGCGCGACGCGGCGCGCGGCGCCACGGGGCGGCCGCGGACGGCGCGGACGAGCTCACGGCCGTCGGCGCGCACGATCCGGGCGGCGTGGACCGTCGGCTGGCCGGTGACCGTGGACAGCACCGTGGCGGCGTCGCGCAGGTCGGCCGTGGCGGGACGCCGGGCGGCCGCGAGGCGGCGCAGCGCCGGCTCGGCGGCCAGCAGCCGGATGGTGTCGCGCGACCGGGCCTCGTGGCTCTCGATGCGGGCGGCGTGGGAGTCGGCGGCGGAGCGCAGGTCGCGGCGCAGGTCCTCGAGACGGCGGTGGTGGTCCGCCGTCGCGAGCGAGAGGGCCGTCGGCACCACGGCGATGCCCAGCACGACGGCGAGCACGTACAGCGTGCGCACGGGCCATGGATCGACCTCGCGCGCGGGGACGTTGAGGGCCGTGGTCAGGCTGCGTGACGCATCTCACGGGCCCGCAGCGCGAGCACGTCGCAGAACGCGGCCACGATGTCGGGGTCGAACTGCGTGCCCGCGCAGCGCCGCAGCTCCGCGAGGGCGGCCGCCTCGGTACGGCCCGCGCGGTACGGCCGGTCGGTGACCATCGCGTGGAAGGCGTCGCAGACCGCGACGATGCGCGCCCCGAGCGGGATCGCGTCCGCCGCCAGCCGGTCCGGGTAGCCGCGGCCGTCCCAGCGCTCGTGGCTCGCGCGCACGAGGCGCGCGACCGGGGCCAGCGACGGCGCCGCCGCGAGGATCCGCTCGCCGATCAGCGTGTGGCGGCGCATGAACGCCCACTCGTCGTCGTCGAGCGGGCCGGGCTTGTCGAGGATCGCGTCGGGGATCGCGACCTTGCCGACGTCGTGGAGCTCCGCGGCGTGGCGCACGTGCTCGAGGTCGTCGCCCTCGAGGCCGAGCGCGCGGCCGACGGCGGCGGCCAGCGCGGCGACGTCGTGGTTGTGGTCGCCCAGCGCGGGGTGGCGCTCGGCCACCGCGCGGACGAGCACGTCCTTGCTCTGGCGACCGGCCGTCGGGCGCGTGCTGTTCTTGGCCGCGTACATGCGCTGGTCTGCGATGCGCAGCGCCTCGGTCGTGTCCGGCGCCTCGGCCGGCAGCTCGACGACGCCGCGGCCGCGAGCGCGCCGCCGAGGCGGGCCAGGAGCGCGTCGCCGGCCAGGTGGCCGAAGGCGTCGTTGTAGCTCTTGAAGCCGTCGAGGTCGAAGAGCATGAGCGCCCCGGGCTCGCCGCCGCGGGCCAGCCGGCGGTGCAGGTCGACGAGCAGCGTGCGGCGGTTGGGCAGGCCGGTGAGCGCGTCGGTGCCGGCCGCCTGCTCGAGCTCGCGGCGCTGCGCGCGCAGGCCGACGGCGCCGAAGAGCACGAGCCCGAGGGCCAGGGCGGCGAGGAGCAGCGAGACGGGGCCGAAGCCGTCGAGCAGGGTCGCGGGCGGCGCCGTCGCCCGCACGACCACGATCCAGTCGTTGGCGTTGCCGGCCTCGCCGCCGACGCGGCGCAGGACCGCGCGCCGGCCGGCGACGTCCACGGGCGCCCGGCCCACGGCGGCGCCCCGCAGCCCGAGGAAGCGCCGGTCGGCGGGGACGCCGAGCGGCGCGCCGATGCGCTGGGGGCGCGTGCCGTCGATGACCACGCGGCCGGTCCGGCGATCGACCACGAACAGCCGGTAGTGCTCGTCGTCGCCGGCGAAGGCCCGGCGGAAGCTCTCGATCGTGACCTCGAAGTGGACGATCGAGCGGTTGACGCCGTCGGCGGAGGGCACGGGCGTCGCGTTGGCGACGACCCACTCGTGCGTGTCGGCCGAGACGTACGGCCGCGCCTGGTGGACCTCGCCCTGGCGCAGGGCGAAGGTCGCGGCGAAG
>JACRMD010000368.1 GCA_016215085.1 Solirubrobacterales bacterium
GATGACCCCGCGCACCTCGTGCTCGGTGCCGATCGGGATCTCGGTGGCGACGACGTCCGGCCCGAACGCGGCCTTCAGCGCCTCCAGCGAGCGGAAGAAGTCGGCACGCTCGCGGTCGAGCATGTTCACGTACACCATGCGCGCGATGTCGAGCTCGGCGGCGCGCTCCCACAGCCGCGTGGTGTGGACCTCGACGCCCATGACGGCGTTGACGACGAAGACGGCCGACTCGCAGACGCGCAGGGCGCCGAGCGCGTCGGCGACGAAGCTGGGCTCGCCGGGCGTGTCCAAGAGGTTGATCTTGCGGTCCTCCCAGACGAAGGAGTTCAGCGCGATCCCGATCGACATGCCGCGCGCCTGCTCGTCGGGGTCGGCGTCGGAGAGCGAGGTGCCGTCCGCCACGCTGCCGAGCCGGTTCGTGACCCCGGCCTGGTACAGCAGGGCCTCGAACAGCGAGGTCTTGCCCGATCCGCGGTGGCCCACAAGTGCCACGTTGCGGATGCGGTCCGCGGGCTTGTGCATGCCTGTCTCCTCTCGCTCGGTTGGCGGAAGCCGCGACCCTAGCGGCAAACCGCACCAAGGCAAAGCGAGCGGCGATCAGTCCTGTTCAAGCAGGCGCGAGCGGAGGCGGAGGACCGCCTTCGTGTGCAATTGGGAGATGCGCGACTCGGTCACGCCGAGCACCTCGCCGATCTCGCGGAGCGTGAGGTTCTCGTAGTAGTAGAGCGCCACGACGAGCTTCTCGCGCTCGGGCAGGCGGGCGATGGCGTCGGCGACCCGGTCCTTGAGGTCGGTCTGGTCCATCACCGCGGCCGGGTCCGGCGCGGACTCGTCGGTCAGCGTGTCCAGCAGCGAGACCTGGTCGCCGGACGAGTCGCTGACGGTCCACAGCTCGTCGAGCGCCGCGACCGTCGAGTTCGAGATCTGCAGCAGCGCGTCCCGGAAGTCGTCGACGGTCATGTCCAGCTCGGCGGCCATCTCCTCGTCGGTGGGCGCGCGCTGCAGCTGGTGCTCGAGCTTGGCGTTGGCGCGCTCGATCTCGCGGGCCCGGGAGCGCACGGAGCGCGGGACCCAGTCCAGCGAGCGCAGCTCGTCGATGATCGCGCCCTTGATACGGGTGATGGCGTAGGTCTCGAACTTGATCTCGCGCTCGAGCTCGAAGCGCTCGATCGCCGAGATCAGGCCGACGAGCCCGTAGGAGATGAGGTCGGACTCCTCGACGTGCGCCGGCAGGCCCGAGGCCATGCGGCCGGCCACGTACTTGACGAGCGGGGAGTACGCCACGACGAGCCGCTCGCGGGCGTGCGGGTCGCCGCTTGCCTTGTAGCGGCGCCACAAGTCCTTGAGCTCGATCGCCTTGACGTTGGTCTCCATCCCTCTCCCGTCGGCTGACTTCAGGCCCGCGGATGCGCCCGCGCGTAAGCGGACCTGAGTCGTGCGGACTCTACCCGAGTGTAGATCTGCGTCGTGCTGATGCTGGAGTGCCCGAGGAGCTCCTGGATCGTCCGCAGGTCCGCCCCGCCCTCGAGCAGGTGGGTGGCGAACGAGTGGCGCAGCGCGTGGGGATGGACGCCGCCCTGCAGCGCGGCGTTCCGGCTCCACACCCGCAGGCGGCGGCGCACGTCGGACGTCGAGAGTCTGCGCCCGGACTTCGACAGGAACAGCGCGGGCTCGGCGCGGTCGGTCGCCAGCGCCGGCCGGGCGCGCTCGACGTAGCGGGCCAGCGACGCCAGCGCGGCCTCCCCCACCGGCACCAGCCGGGTCTTGGTGCCCTTGCCCTCGACGCGGACCTCCTCGTCGTCGAAGGCCACCGAGCCGACGTCGAGGTTGACCAGCTCCTCGGCGCGCAGGCCGCTCGAGTAGGCCAGCTCGAAGATCGCGCGGTCGCGGACGTCCAGCGGCGTCGCCGCGGGGATCCGGTCCAGCAGCGCGGCGACCTCCTCGGGGCGCAGGACGCGCGGCAGCTTCTGCGGGCGCTTGGGCGCCGGCACGAGGTCGGCGGGGTTGGCGGCGATCTCGCCGTGCTCGCGCAGCGTCCGGTACAGCGAGCGCAGCGAGGCGAGCTTGCGGGCGACGCTCGTGGGCGCGAGCTCGCGCTCGGAGAGGAAGGCGGCGTACCGGCGCAGCAGCCGCGGCGTCACCTGCTCGGGCTCGAGGCCCTGGCGCACCGACCAGGCCGCGAGCTCGGCGGCGTCGCGGCCGTACTCCACGCGCGTGCGCTCGGCGGCGCCGCGCCGGCGCAGGTCGGCGTCGAGCAGCCGCAATGCGGCACTCCAGGCCGCCGTCCTATCCTCGGGCTCGATGGGCGTCTTCTTCATCGACACGGATTCCGGTCAGGTCGCCACGCAGCGCCAGCTGATCGACGCGGGCGTCGCCGACGAGGACGCCCCGCCGCCCCGCCCCTGGCACCCGGTCCAGGGCACCCGCGACGCGTCCACCCTGTGGTACGCGGTCATGCGCAAGCGGACGCGCGGCATCTTCATCGGCACCCTGGTCATTCGCCACTCCGACCACCATGCCTCCCTGCTGCAGGACGGCTGGGAGGAGGTCGACGTGGACGAGATCCGGCAGGCCGCGGTCGGGGGCTAGGAGATGAAGATGGGAGCGCCGACCGGGACCTGGTCGTAGAGCTCCTTGACGTCGGGGATCCGCATGCGCACGCAGCCGTGCGACGCGGCGTGCCCGATGGAGCCGTACTCGCTGGGATCGATGCCGTGGATGCCCGCGCCGTCGAAGATGCCCATCCAGCGGGCCTTGAGCGGGTTCTCCGGCGTGCCGCCGGGCACGATGTCGCCGCGCTCGTCCTCGGGGACCCAGCTGGAGTGCGGCTTGGTCCAGGCAGGGTCCACCGCCTTGTTCTGGATGTGGTAGAGCCCGGCCGGGGTCTCGAGCCCGACCGCGCCGACGGCGACGTCGTAGGTCTTGGCCGGCTTGAGGTTCTTGTAGAGCGTCAGCTTGAACTGGTTGCGGTGCAGGATGAGGACCGCCGGGTACTTCTCGGCGAGGTCCTCGGTCGACACCTTGGGCCGGACCTTCTTGGTGGCCGCCGCGAACCGCCGCGCGCCCTCGGGGTCGACGAGCGCCGCGCGGATCTGGCGGTGCAGCGAGCTGGCGTCGACGGCGAGGCCGGTCCTGGAGGCGACCTGCGAGATGCCGCTGCCGCCGATGTCGACCTTCGCGTCGACCGGGTCGCGGTCGATGCGCTTGCGGATGCGGTCGAGCATCCGGACGACGGCGCGGTCGGAGTAGGTGACCTCGGGCTCGAGGCTCGCGTGCAGCTCGCCGCCGGTGAGGTTGCGCCAGGTGCGCTTGATCAGGCCGGCGTCGCGGCTGCGCTCCAGCGCGTCGTCGACGGTCGCGTCGAGGTTCGTCGTGACCTTCGCCTCCGCGGCGGTCAGCCGCCACTGGCGGTTGCCGTGGTCGACGACGATCGGCCGCTGCAGGCCGGCCACGATCGAGCGGCGCAGCTTGGCGCGGGCCTCGCCGGCGGTCAGGCCGCCGACATCCACGCCCGCGACGCGGACGCCCTCGGCGATCTTGTCGTCCTGGCCGCGGTCGTAGGCCACGACGGCGCCGGCGAGGACGAGGAACGCCGCCAGGGAGGCGGCGACGGCGATGAAGGACTTCGTGCGCACGGATCGACGCGCACCAGGGTAGAGCGTTCGCGACGCGGGTTGGAGATCTGCAAGCGGACTGGCGTCAGCGCGGCGCGCCGGGCGTCAGCGCGCGGCCGGCTCCTGGGCGACGAGCCGGTCGATCGCCTTCAGCACGCTCTGGCGGCGGGCGCCGGCGGCCTCGTGATCGCGCAGCGCCCGCAGATCCGCCTCGCCCAGCGACGGCAGCATGGCGATGACCTCCCTGGCCGTCAGGTCGCCGTAGGCGTCCGTCGGCCGGCCCGCGCCGCCGGGCGCGCGGTTGGCCGGCGCGGCCAGCTGCGGGCGGGCATTTGGCGCGCGGACGCTCGGGCTGAAGCGCAGGAACTCCTCCACCGCGGACTCGTAGCGGTAGCCCTCGCCGCCGCGGCCGAGGATCGGCGCCAGCCGCTGGTGCTCGCGCAGCTTGAGCACCGCCTCGCGGGTCGTGTACCGGAAGCGGAAGCCGGTGGCCTTGAAGCGGCGGTTGTCCAGGCCGCGGCCGAAGCGCAGCTGGTTGAGCAGCTCCGGGCACGGGGATGCGCCGAGCGCGCGCAGCACCGGCAGCGCCGCCTTCGTCCCCCACGGCGGCAGGACCGGCACGGGCGCCTTGCCCAGCAGCGAGATGACCTCGGTCATCGCGAGCACGCCGTCGGCGGCCACGTTGAAGATGCCGTCGAGGTCCTCGCGGACCGCGTGCTCCAGCGCGGCGGCCATGTCGTCCTCGTGCAGGAACTGGCAGCGCGGGTCGAATCCGAGGATGGTCGGGACCAGCGGCAGGTCCAGCCACTCCTGGAAGCTCGTGCGCAGGTCCGGCCCCAGCGCGTTGGCGAAGCGCAGGACGGTGACCGTGACGTGGTCGTTCTTGAGGCCGAAGTCGCGGACCTGCTTCTCGGCCTCGACGATGTCGCGCTCGATCGCCGTGCGCGCCGGGTGCGGGCGGCGCATCTCCTCGCGGAAGAACGCCGGGTCGTCCTGCTCGCAGCCGTAGTAGTGGGCGCTGGACTTGAACACCAGCTTGCGCACGGGCGAGCCCTCGCCCGCGCAGGCGGCCAGGACGTTCATGGTCCCGATGACGTTGTTCTCGTGCGCGCGGCGGGCGGTCGTGACGATCGAGTCGACGACCAGCCGCGTGTCGACCACCGTGTCGATCTCGGCCGCATCGACGATCCGGCGGATCAGCGAGTGCGCGTCGGAGACCTGGACGAACTCCGTGCGCTCCAGCGCGACCTTCGGCGGCCGGCGGTCGATGCCGATGACCGTCTCGATCTCGGGGTCGCGCTCCAGGGCCTGGGCAGGCGGCCGCCCCAGTAGGTCGACAGCCCGGTGAGGAGGATGCGCTTGGAGGTCATCCGAACCACACCGAGCGCCGCTTGCCCAGCATGTCCAGGAGCTCCTCCTGGATCGTCGCGCGGATGTCGTGGGCGACGGTCTGCACCAGCGCCTGGTCCTCCCACGGCTCGTCGCCCATGTCGTCGGTCCGCACCGGCGGCAGGAAGCGGATCTTGAACTTCGCCGGCAGGTAGAGGCCGGCGGCGAGCAGGCCGAAGTGCGGGAACGTCGGCGTGATCGGGAAGTAGATGAGGCCGGTGAGCCGCTGCAGCGCCTTGACGTGGGCGAAGATCGGCTGGCTCTCCTCGGCGCCGACGACGGCGATCGGGACGATCGGCACGCGGGCGCGCATGGCCGCCTCGACGAAGCCGCCGCGGCCGAAGCGCCGCAGCCGGTAGCGCTCCTTGTAGAGCTTCTCGGTGCCCTTGCGTCCCTCGGGGAAGACGAGCACCAGCTGCCGCTCGTCGTAGAGCAGGCGGTGGACGTTGGCCGGGTGGGCCGGGACGCCGCCGATCTTCGGCAGCAGCATGCTCAGGCCCGGGTAGCCCTTGAAGAAGTGCTCCATCGTGAGGTGGAGCGGGCGCGGGCGCGGGTGCTCCTCCTTGATGGCCTTGGCGATCATCGGCGCGTCCGGGGGCAGCGCGCCGGAGTGGTTGGAGACCAGCAGCGCGCCGCCGTCGGACGGCACGTGCTCGACGCCCTCGACCTCGCAGCGGAACCACAGGTGGTAGTAGAAGTCGTAGAGCGTGCGGTCGAAGAAGCCCTCGACGCGCTCGGAGCGGCCCCAGTCGGTGACCGTGCGCTCGGGCTCGACGGCGGGCAGCAGGTCGCGCAGGTCGGGGTCGTCGCGCCGGGCCAGCGCGCGGTCCTCGTCGCGCAGCGAGAGCGGGGTGCGGGCCATGCGGCTAGGCCACCTTCCGGGAGTCGTCGGCGAGCAGGGGCTCGAGCTTGGCGGCCAGCTGGGGCCAGTCGGGCGCGCAGATGACGTCCTCGGTCTCGCACACGTCCTCGTTCCACGGGTGCACGAGGGTCGCGCCGCGGATGCCCTTGGCCAGCGCGTCGGTGAGGTTGTGCGGGCTGTCGTCGATCAGCAGGTCGATGCCGATCGCGGTGCAGCGGCTGACCTTGTCGTAGGAGCAGTAGAGCTCGTCGAACTCGAGGCCGATCTCGCGCAGC
>JACRMD010000369.1 GCA_016215085.1 Solirubrobacterales bacterium
CAGCGCCGCCCGCGTGGCACCGACGACCTGCTCGTGGAAGGCCGGGAACCGGTCCCAGGTGATCGCGGTCTCGAACGTGTCGCTGAGCACCCCGCAGCACATGAGCGTGTCGCGCAGGTAGGGCATGCGCAGGAACGCCTCGCGCCAGGTGGCGACGCCGGCGGCGTCGCGCGGCGGGTCCGGCTCGCCGCCGTGCTCGCGGCAGATCGCCAGGCCGCGCTCGAGCAGCGCGCCGACGTCGTGGTCGGTGGACTCGAAGCCGAGCACGAGCAGGGCGCGCGTACCGTCGCCGGCGCCCGTCAGGGCGGCCTCGCGCTCGTCGACCAGCCGGCAGTTGCTCGGGTGCAGACCCGACTGCGCGAGCGCCCGCACCGCCTCGGCGCCGCGCAGGAAGCCGTCGAAGCGGACCGCGCGCGACGCGCGGTGCTCCGGCCGCGGCTGCACGCGCACCCACGCCTCGGTGATGACGCCGAGGATCCCCTCCGAGCCGAGCAGCAGGCGGTCGGGCGACGGGCCCGCCCCGCTGCCCGGCAGGCGCCGGCTCTCCCACGTGCCGCTCGGCGTGATCGCGCGGACCGACTCCACCAGGTCGTCGACGTGCGTCCACACGGTCGCGAAGTGGCCGCCCGCGCGCGTGGCGATCCAGCCGCCGAGCGTCGAGAGCTCGAACGACTGCGGGAAGAAGCGCATCGTCATCCCGCGCTCGCCGAGCTGCTGCTCCAGGCGCGGGCCGGCGGCGCCCGCCTGGATGCGCGCCGCGCGCGAGACGTCGTCGACCTCGAGCACCCGGTCGAGGTGGGACAGGTCCAGCGAGACGGCGCCGAGGTACTCCTCGGGCACGCGCGGCTCGACGCCGCCGACGACGCTCGTGCCGCCGCCGTACGGGATGCAGGCCACGTCCTCGGCGACGCACCACTCCAGGACGCGCTCGACGTCCTCCTCGGTGCGCGCGAAGGCCACCGCGTCGGGCGGGTGGTCGAGCCGCCCGCGGAACGCCCGGACCGTGTCGAGGTACGAGCGGCCCTTGGCGTGGGTGATCCGGTCGCGCGGGTCGGTCGAGCCCCACTCCGGGGTCTCCACGCGCGGCTCGCGCAGCCGCACGGACTCGACCGGCACCGGGAGCTCGACGTCGGCCGTGCCGAACCCGAGCTGGGCGACGATCGCCTCGGCGGCCGCGCGGTCGGGGAGCACCTGGGCGTCCTCGAAGCCCCAGCCCCACCAGGTCCTGGTGCGCGCGTTCACGACGCGGCCGCCTCGCTGCCCAGCAGCACCGTGGCCTGCGCGCTGAGCACGCCGCCGTTGCCGTGTCCGAGCACCACGTCGCGGCCCTCCTCGCGGATCTGGCGGACCGCCTCGACGAGCAGGAGCAACCCGTACATGCCGGGATGCGCGTAGCTCAGGCCGCCGCCGTTGGTGTTGACCGGCAGCGCGCCGCCGGGCGCGATGCGGCCGCCCGACACGAACGCGCCGCCCTCGCCCTTGGCGCAGAACCCGAGGTCCTCCAGGAAGAGGATCGGGGTGATCGTGAAGGCGTCGTAGACCTGGCAGCACTGCACGTCGGCCGGCGTCAGGCCGGCCTCGGCGAAGGCGCGCGCGCCGGAGTCGACGGCGGCGGTCGTCGTGAGGTCGGGCATCGACGAGACGTGGCGGTGCCAGTGGGCCTCGCCGGCGCCCAGCAGGACGACCGGCGGGCGGCGCAGCGTGCGCGCGCGCTCCAGCGAGGTCACGACCAGGGCGCCGCCGCCGTCGGTGACCAGGCAGCAGTCGCGCACGCCGAACGGGTCGCACACCCGCGGCGCGGCGAGCACGTCCTCGATCGTCAGGTCCTTCGTCGACCACGCCCCCGGGCGCCGCTGGGCCCACCGCCGCGCGGCGACGGCGACCTCCGCCAGCTGCTCGGGCGTCGTGCCGTACTCGTGCATGTGGCGCGAGGCCGCCAGGGCGTAGGCGGCGATCGGCAGCGGCGGCGCGTACGGCGCCTCCCACGGGTCGCGCTCCTGCACGGAGGCGCCGGCCCGGCCGACCGAGCGCTGGGTCGACCCGTAGGCGATGAGCGCGACCTCGCACAGCCCGGCCGCGATCGCCGCGCGCGCGTGGAGCAGGTGCGAGAGCGGCGAGCCGCCCCCGACCATCGTGGAGTCCGTGTAGCGCGGGCGGATGCCGAGGTCCTCGCCGAGGTTGACGCTGGCCCACGGCAGCTGGGTCGAGGAGGCGAACAGGCCGTCGACGTCGGCGGTGGTCAGGCCGGCGTCGCCGAGCGCCTTGCGCGCGGCCTCCGCCTGGACGTCGGCGGCCGAGAGGCCGGGCAGCGCCTGCCCGACCTGGGCCTCCGCCGCCCCCGCGATCGCGACGTGTGACGTGGACGAACGGCGAAGCGGTGTCACATCAATCCTGGAGTCGGAGCCGTGAGGACTGGCGCGGAGCGGTCTCCTCCTCGAAGACCGGCACCTCGTCCTCCCACGCCAGCCGCACCCGCATGCCGATCGCGACCTCCTCCGGCGCGATCCCGCGCACGCGCGACATCATCCGGAAGCCCTCGTCGAGGTCGACGAGGGCGACGTTGTAGGGCTCGCCGTCGCGCGGGCGGGCGACGGTCGTGGCGTAGACGGTGCCGAGCCCGGCGCTGACGCGCCACGCCTCGAGGCCGACCCGCGGCCGGAACACCGGCCGCCCTTCGTCGTCGACCTGGTAGGCGAGCTCGCCGCGGCGGGCGTGCTCGGCGAAGACGTCCGCCGGAGAGCGATCCACGGGGAGGCAACGTACCCTGGAGAGACGTGACCACGCCGTCGCCCCCCGTCCCCGCCCTGCTCGCCCGCGGCCCCTGGGAGCCCGGCGACGTGCGCGCGACGTGGCGCGACGAGCACTTCGACGCGCCCGCGGACAAGAGCGAGGCCGCCGACGCCGCCATCAAGGCGCTCAAGGACCGCGGCTCGCCTAGCCACGACGGCGTCGCCGCCCGGCTGGTCACGTTCGAGCAGGACGACGGCCGCCTGCACGTCGAGCTGCAGCCCCTGCGCTGGGCGCTGCGCCTCGTCGAGGGCGACGCGTCGGAGTCCGTGGCCGCCCTGTGCGTGACGCGCGACGCCGAGGGCCGCTGGCTCGCCGGCCGCCGCGCGCCGTGGCTGTCGTCGTGGGCCGGGCGCTGGGCGCTGGGCGCCGGCGGCGCGGTCGACCCGTTCGAGAACCCGATCGACACGCTGGCGCGCGAGCTGCGCGAGGAGTGGTCGGTCGAGCCCGAGCGGCTGCGCGGCGAGGCGCTGGTCCGCCTCCCCCACCGGATGATCATGTTCGTCGGGCAGGCCTGGCTGGCGCCCGGCGCGGAGGTCGTCCCCGACGACGAGCACGACGCCTACGCCTGGTGGCCGGCGGACATCGCCGACTGGCCCGGCGAGGCCGACGACGTCCTGCGCCACATGGCGTCGCTGCTGGCATGAGCTTCCACGCGCTGAAGCTCTGCTCGTTCACGCACTCCGCCGTCTACGCCGCCCTGCTGACGGTCTGGCTGATCCCCGGCCTGCACCCGCTCGAGTTCGTCTTCGGGCTGACCCACGGGCTCGGCTGGATCGCCATGTGCCTGCTCTGCATCGACGCGCTCCGCCGGCGCGTGATCTCGATGCGGCTGGCCGTCGCCGTGGCGGTCATCGGAGCCGTCGGGCCGTTCGTCGGCTCGTACGAGTTCGTGCGCGAAGAGCAGCGCCTTCAGGCAAACACTGCCTAACACAGGGTCGCGCTATCGTCCGACGCGTCGCTTCATGGCCGTCGAGGCACAAACGATCGAAGTCACCCTGCCCGCCATGGGCGAATCCGTGTCCGAAGGCACCGTCCTGGAATGGCACAAGCAGGAGGGTGATGCGGTCGAGGCCGACGAGGTCCTCGTCGAGGTGTCCACCGACAAGGTGGACGCCGAGGTCCCCAGCCCGGCCAGCGGCACCATCGTCCGGATCCACGCGGCAGAGGGCGACACCGTCCAGGTCGGCGCCGTGCTCGCGGAGATCTCCACCAACGGCGGAGGCCCCTCCGCCACAGCGACCACCACGAACGGAGGCGGTCCCATCTCCGCTCCCCAGGCGCCGGAGGCCGAGCAGGCCCCGGCCGAGCTCGTCGACGTCATCACCCCCTCCGGCGGCGAGTCCGTCACGGAGGGGACCATCCTCGAGTGGGCCGTCAAGGTCGGCGACCCGGTCGAGGACGGCGACACGCTCGTCGAGATCTCCACCGACAAGGTCGACATGGAGCTGCCGGCGCCCGCGTCCGGCACCGTCGCCGAGATCCTCGTGGAGGACGGCGCCACGGTCACGCCCGGCCAGGTCATCGCGCGCATCGCGGCCGGCAACGGGTCGGTCCCGTCCGCGCCGGTCGCCGAGCCGCAGGCCGGCGGGGAGACCGTCGACATCGTCACCCCGACCGGCGGCGAGTCGGTCACCGAGGGCACGATCCTGGAGTGGGCGGTCAAGGTCGGCGACGCCGTCGAGGACGGCCAGACCGTCGTGGAGATCTCCACTGACAAGGTCGACATGGAGCTGCCGGCCCCCGCCGCCGGCACGATCACCGAGATCCTCGCCGCCGAGGGCGACACCGTCAGCGTCGGCCAGGTCATCGGCCGGATGCAGACCGGCGCCGGCGCGCCCGCCGCGCCCGCCGCCGCGCCGAGCGGCAACGGCGCGGTGACGGCGCCCGCCTCGGATGGGCGGCCCGGCGTCACGCCGGAGGGCGTGAAGGCCACCCCGGTGGCGGCCCGCGTCGCCGCCGCCGAGGGCGTCGACCTCGCCACCGTCCAGGGCACCGGCCCCAACGGCCGGATCACCAAGGACGACGTGCTCAACGGCGAGCGGGTCGAGGCGGCCCAGGGCACGCGCACGCAGCTCAAGGGCGGCGCGGCGATGCTCGCCAAGTACATGGACGAGTCGCGCGAGATCCCGACCGCGACCTCGTTCCGGACCATCACCGTCACGGCGATGGACCACCGCCGCAAGCAGCTCAAGGAGGCCGGCCAGAAGGTCTCCTTCACGCACCTGATCGCGTACGCCATCGCGCTGGCCGTCCAGCAGGAGATGCCGGTGATGGCGCACCACTTCGAGAGCGAGGACGGCAAGTCGTTCCGCCTCGACGACGACGCGGTCAACCTCGGCATCGCGGTGGACGTCGAGAAGAAGGACGGCTCGCGCACGCTCATGGTGCCGGTCATCCGCGACGCCGGCCGCCTGTCGTTCAAGGACTTCAAGGCCGCCTTCGACGACCTGATCGTCAAGGCGCGCGAGAACAAGCTGACCGCCGACGACCTGACCGGCGCGAACATCCAGCTGACCAACCCGGGCGGCATCGGCACGATCGCCTCGGTCCCGCGCCTGATGAAGGGCAACGGCACGATCGTCGCCACCGGCGCCATCGCCTACCCCGTCGGCCTCGGCGCGATCGGCGACATGATCGGCGCCGAGAAGGTCATGACCATGACCTCGACGTACGACCACCGCATCATCCAGGGTGCGGAGTCGGGCCGGTTCCTCCAGCTCGTCGAGGGCTACCTCCAGGGCGAGAAGGGCTTCTACGACGGCGTCTTCGCCTCGCTCGGCGCCCAGCTCGGCCCGGCGCCGCAGCCGCCGGCGCCCGCCGCCGCCGCCGCGGCCGCGC
>JACRMD010000370.1 GCA_016215085.1 Solirubrobacterales bacterium
CAGCGACAGCGGCTCGACCAGCGCGCGGCGCCCGGCGGCGTGCGACGGGTCCACGACGACCGGCAGGTGCGTCATCTCCTTGAGCACCGGGATCGCGGTGAGGTCCAGGGTGAAGCGGTAGGCGGTCTCGAACGTGCGGATGCCGCGCTCGCAGAGCATGACCGCCTCGTTGCCCTCCTTGAGGATGTACTCCGCGGCCATCAGCAGCTCCTCGAGCGTGCTCGACAGGCCGCGCTTGAGCAGCGCCGGGCGGCCGGAGCGGCCGATCTCGGAGAGCAGCGCGTAGTTCTGCATGTTGCGCGCGCCGACCTGCAGGACGTCGGCCACCTCGAGCACCGGCTCGAGGTCGCGCGCGTCCATCAGCTCGGTGACGACCGGCAGGCCCGTGCGGTCCTTGGCCTCCTGCAGCAGGCGCAGGCCCTCCTGGCCGAGGCCCTGGAAGGCGTAGGGCGAGGTGCGCGGCTTGTAGGCGCCGCCGCGGAACATCGTCGCGCCGGCCTCGAGCATCGCGTCGGCGGTGCCGAGCGTCTGGTCGCGCGTCTCGACGGTGCACGGCCCGGCGATGAGCGCGAAGTGCTCGCCGCCGATCCTGCGCCCGCCGATGTCGAGCACCGTGCGCTTCTCGCCGCGCAGCTGGGTGGAGGCCAGCTTGTAGGGCTTGAGGATCGGGACGACCTTGTCGACGCCGGCGTGGCCCTCGAGGCCGAGGCGGGCGACGTGCTCGCGGTCGCCGATCGCGCCGATCACGGTCACCTCCTCCCCGCGGCTCGGGTGGGCGGCGGCGCCGACGGCCTCGACGCGCTGGATGACGGCCTGGATGTCCTCCTCCGTGGCCGTCGGCTTCATCACGATCATCATGGGGTTGGTTCCTTCTCGGGTCCTGGTCAGTCTAGGTGGGCGATGGCGGGGTGGGCTCGCAGGGAGCCGCGACGGGAACGGCGCTCGACCCGAGGGGTCCGGTGCGGACGCGGCCTCACGGCCGGCCGAGCGCCTAGCTAAATCGCCAATACCAGGAGGTGCTGCCGGCGGCGCGCGCGGCGGCCGAGCGGCCGTCGTACGGAGTACGCGCGTTGTGGGGCCGGCAGGACATGCGAGCGCGCATCATGGCAGACGCGCGCTCGGGCGGCTAGAGCAGCGCCTCGAGCTCGCGCAGGAAGCGCTCGTTCTGGGCGGGCGTGCCGTAGGTCACGCGCAGCGCGCCCGCCTTGCCCAGCGCGGCGCCGGCGCGGACGAGCACGCCCTTCTCGGCCAGCCCGCGCACGACCCGGCCCTCGTACTCGGCGCGGTCCTCGACACGGTCCCCACCCACCCCCGGCAGGTCGAACCACGAGAAGTTGGCCTGCGAGTCGGCGACCCGGATCCCGAGCCGCTGCAGCCCGTCCTCGAGCTCGACGCGGGCGATGATCGCGCGCTCGACGCGCTCGGCGACCGCGTCCTGGTGCTTGAGCGCCTCGATGGCGGCGGCCTGGGCGGCGGCGTTGCAGAAGAACGGCTGGCGGACCTGGTTGACCGCGGTGACGAAGTCGTCGGCGCCGCACAGGCCGTAGCCCACGCGCAGGCCACACAACCCGTACACCTTGCTGAACGTGCGCAGGAGGACCATGTTGGGGTGGTTCTTGAGCAGGTCCAGCGACGCGTCGGGGTCGTCGAGCGCGTTGTACTCGCAGTAGGCCTCGTCGAGGATGAAGGCGACGTGGCGCGGGACCTTGGCGGCGAACTCGCGGATGGCGTCGAGCGGCAGCGCCGTCGAGGTCGTGCTCCTCGCGGTCGTTGAGCGGCACCTGGATCGCGGTGGCGCCCGTCGCGGCGGCGAGGTGCGGGTAGACGCTGAAGCTCGGCCACGCGTAGACGACCTCCGCCCCGGGCTCGAGCAGCGCCTCGCCGGCGGCGAGCAGGATGTCGCACGAGCCGTTGCCGATCGCGATGCGCGAGCTCGGCACGCCGTAGCGGTCGCTCAGCGCGCACCGCAGCGCCGCGTTGGTCGGGTCCGGGTAGCGGTTGAGGCCGCCGAGCACCCTCGTGATCGCCTCGACCACCTGGGGCAGCGGCGGCTCGGGCGACTCGTTGGACGCCAGCAGCGCGACGTCCTCCGGCAGCGCGTACGCGGACGCGGCCGGGTAGACGGGGATGCGGCGAACGGCGGCGGAGAACTCGAGGGCCATCGCCCCCGAAGGCTACCGGCGCCCTAGCGCTCCTCGACGCCCGCGACGCGCAGGGCGGTGATCGACGGCAGGTAGGCGCTGACCGCGCGGCCGTCGAGCGTCCAGCAGCCCAGCGTCGCCTTGGCCGCCGACGTCAGCGTCACGCCGAGGTGCAGCTGCAGCGCGCGGGTGCGCTCGTCGCGGTCGCCGGTGTCGATCGAGGTGAAGGCGCGGTGCTCGCGATCGGCGGCGTGCAGCGAGCAGGTGACGGTCTCGGCCTTGAAGCGGGCGCCGTTGTCCAGGGAGACGCCGGCGAGCACGAGCCAGCTGCCGGACGGGAGGTCGACGGTGGCCACGGAGGTGCCCGGGGCCTTGGTGGCGAGGATCTTCGTCGCGTCGCTGTTCTCGCGGTGCGCGGTGACGACCTGGCCGCCGATGCTGCCGTCCTTGCCCGACGGGCCGTCGGTGCCGTTGGAGCCGTTGCTGCCGTCCGCCCCGCTGGCCCCGTTGGCGCCGTTGACGCCGGGGATGCCGGCCGTGCCCGGGGAGCCCGGGATGCCGGGCGCGCCGGTGCGGCGCAGGCCCTCCAGGATGCTCGTGTTGAGGTCCTGGGGCTTGATCGTGCCGTCCTTGACGTCGGCGCCGGTCAGCGACCGGTTCTTGACGTCGGCGCCGGTGAGCGAGCCGTCCTTGACCTGCGAGCTCTTGGAGATGACGTACTTGACCGCCGCGCCGGCGGTGCCGGTGCAGGCGACGGCGAGCGCGAGGATCGCGACGAGCAGGGCAGGGTCAGACAGGCGGCGCCTCATGTGACCAACATCGGCAGGAGGCGCCTAGGACTTTCGTCCGACCTGCTCAGGTGCCGCTACTGCGCCGACTCGAGGTCGGTGCGCAGACTGCGGGCGTCGCCCAGGTAGACGTGCCGCGCCTCGTGCTCGTCGGGCGCGTAGTAGTGGATCAGCACGCGGATGACGCGCGGCAGCGAGCCCGGCACCGGGACCTCGCGGGCGCACAGCAGCGGCACCTTGTCGAAGCCGAGCTGGCGCGCCGCCACGGCCGGGAACTCCGCGTCCAGGTCGTCCGTGAGCGTGAAGATGCAGCTCACGACGGCCTCGGGCTCGAGGTCGTTGCGCTTCATGATCTCGCGCATCAGCCACTCGGTGGCGCCGAGGATCGCCTCGGACGTGTTGCGGTCCACCGTGGTGGCGCCGCGGAGCGCGAAGAGCCGCATGAAGGGCGGCATCATGGCAGCCGGAACGACGCCGGCGCCCGGCGGCGCGGCCTGCACGATCCGTTGCAGACCGCGGCACCGACGTCCGTCCGCGCGCGGGTGCAGCAGCGGCGGCCGCGGCCGATGACCGGGACGAATGCTGCCCGCCCTGCACTCCGCGGTCGTCGTCTGCGACCTGGTGACCTGCGCGCTGCTGCTCCAGCAGTTCCTCAGCCGCGGCACCTCGCGGCTGCTCGGCCTGGCCGCCACCTACCTCTTCTGCGCGCTGGCCGCGGCCGCCCAGGGCCTGCTCGCCTCGCCCGCCGACACGCCCACGTGGCCGTGGATGGCCTGGCAGGCCGGGCTGCCGGTCGGCCTGGCGCTCGCCATGTGGGGCGGCCCGCGGGCCACGCGCCGGCGGCTGGCCGCCTACGACCTGCGGCGCGGGCGTGCCGCAGCCCTGGCCCTCGGCGGCGTCGCGCTGCTCGCCGCGGCGGGGGCCGCCGCCGACGGCGTCCTGCCCGCGGTCGGCGCCGACGGCGGGCCGACGACCGCCGCGGGCGCGCTGGTGCTCGCCATCGACCTCCCCGCCTTGGCCTTCCTCCTCCGTCGCGGCCGCCGCGACGCCCTCGAGCGCCGCCTGCCGGCGGTCGCCGCCTGCGCCTCGGCCGGCGTGGCGCTCGCGCTCGCGGCGACCGGCCCGGAGACCGCGGCCTGGTACGGCGCCCTCGCGCTCGCCCTCGCGGCGTCGGCGGTCCTGCTCGTGGCGCTCGTCACCGACGTCGGGCGGCTGTACCGGACGCTCGAGGACGCCGAGCACGACGCGCTCACCGGGCTGGCCACGCGCGCGTCCGCGCTGGCGGCCGCCGAGGACCTGCACCGCCGCCGCGGCGCCGACGAGGCGCTGGCGATCGCGATCGTCGACCTCGACGGGTTCGCACGCGTCGGCGCCGCGCACGGCGACCTCGCCGGCGACGCGGTGCTGCAGACGGTGGCCGGCCACCTCCGCGACGCGCTGCGCGACGAGGACGTCGTCGGGCGCTTCGAGGGCGACGCGTTCGTCGCGGTGCTGCCCGGCACGGCGGTCGACGGCGCGACGCCGGCGCTCGAGCGCGTGCTCGGCGCGATCCGCGACGCCGCCGTCGGGACCTGGGCCCACGACCTGCGCGTCACCGCGTCGGCCGGGCTCGCGCCGGTCGGCGGCGGCGAGCGCGCGGTCGACGTGGCCGTCGCGGCCGCCGAGGCCGCCGTCGCGCGGGCCAAGGCCGCCGGCGGCGACCGCCTCGA
>JACRMD010000371.1 GCA_016215085.1 Solirubrobacterales bacterium
AGCCGCTCGTGCACGTCCTCGCGCTCGCCCGGCAGCAGCGTGCCGTAGGCCGCCTCGGCGATGAGCGCGTGCCGGAACCGGTAGGTGCCGCGCGCCGGGTCGGCCGTCAGCACGTCGTGGTCGACGGCCTGGCGCAGCGCCTGCCGGACGTCGCCCTCCGGCAGGCCGGCCGCCGCGGTCAGCAGCCGGTGCGGCACGGCACGGCCCGCCGCGGCGGCGACGCGCACCACCGACCGGCTCGTCGGGTCCAGCCGCGCGAACTCCGCGAGGAGGAGGTCCCGCAGCAGCTCCGGCAGCGCCCGCTCGCCGCGCAGCGCGGCCGCGAGCAGCTCCTGGGCGAAGAAGGGGTTGCCCTCCGCCCGCGCGCAGACGTCCCGCACGAGCGCCGGCGGCAGCGGCGCGTCGCTGCCCAGCGCGAGGAGGGAGGCGACCTCGTCCTCGGAGAGCGGCCCGAGCTCGATCGTCTCCGCGAGTCCCGAGCGGCGCAGCCAGCCCGCGGTCCGGCGAACCGGCTCGTCGGGATCGCCGGGGTCGCCGGCGTCCGTCCGCCGGCTGGCCAGGAGCAGGACCCGGCGGTCGCCGATCGCGTTGGCCAGGAAGGCGAGGAGGTCGAGCGTGGAGCCGTCGGCCCAGTGGAGGTCCTCGAGCTGCAGCACGACGGGCGCCGCGGCGCCGAGGCGGTCGAGCAGGGTGAGGACGTCCTCGAACAGCTGCGCGCGCGCGTCGCACCCGCGGCAGCCCGGCTTGCGCGCGGCCGTCGCGTCGCCGCCTCCGGGAAGCAGCCGCGAGAGCTCGTCGAGCCCTTCCATGGTCCGGGAGCCCCGCAGCGCGCGGAGCGCGTCGACCAGCGGCGCGTACGGCAGCGCGGCGCCGACGAGGTCCATGCACCGCCCGGTGAGGACCGTCGCCCCGCGGGCGCGCGCCCGCTCCGCCAGCTCCGCGGCCAGCCGCGTCTTGCCGATGCCGGCCGGGCCGGCGACCAGCGCCGCCGTGCCGCGCCCCGCGGCCGCCGCGTCGAGCGCGAGCTCGAGCCGGCGCAGCTCCTCGGCGCGGCCGACCAGGCCGTCCGGGAGCGCCCGCGGCGCCGGCCGCAGCGGCGCGACCGCGTGCTCTCGCCCGGTCGGCAGGAGGTCGAGCGACGGATCCTGGTTGAGGATCTTGTGCTCGAGGTCGCGCAGGCCGGCCGGCGGCTCGATGCCGAGCTCCTCGCGCACGACCCGGTCGAGCTCCCGGTAGGCGGCGAGCGCCTCCGCGTGCCGTCCCGCCCGGTAGAGCGCCAGCATGAGCTCCCCGCGCAGATGCCGGCGCAGGGGATGGGCGCCGACGAGCGCCTGCAGCTCGCCGATGACGTCGGCGTGGTGGCCGAGCGCGAGGTCGGCGTCGACGCGCTCCTCGAGCGCGGTGAGCCGGAGCTCCTCGAGCCGGGCGGCCTCGGCCGCGAACGGCTCGGCGAACTCCGCGAGCGCCGGGCCCCGCCACAGGGCGAGCGCGCTGCGCAGCCGGTCGGCCCCGGTGGCGGGGTCGCCGGCGGCCAGCGCCGCACGCGCCTCGGCCCGCAGCCGGGTGAACCGGCCGAGGTCGACCGCCTCGGGCGCGACCTCGAGCACGTAGCCCGGCGGCCGCGTGCGCAGCACGCCCTCCGGCAGCACCTTGCGCAGGTGCGAGACGTAGACGTGCACCATCTTCACCGCCGTCGGCGGCACGTGCTCGCCCCAGAGCGCCTCCAGGAGCGCGTCGACCGGCACGGTGCGGTTGGCGTCGAGCAGCAGCCGCGCCAGGAGCGCGGCCTTCTTGCCGCCGCCACCGGCGATCGAGGCTCCGCGATGGACGACCTCCAGCGGCCCGAGGATGCGGAACTCCGTCCGCGGGATCGCGAGGTCCAGCGGCGCCCGGTGCGACGAGGCCGTGCTGAGCTGCGCAGTCCGGATGGCCGACGTGGGCACGCGCGCACGCTGGCAGGCGAGCCACCTCGCCGACAGGGTGCTGCCCAGCGGCCATCGGGCGTCCGCCCGCCCCTGCGGAGTGCGGCTGACCCGAACCGCGGAACGGAGTGCGGGGCAGGAACGACGAAGGCCGCCCGGTCAGGCGGCCTTCGGTGAGGTGGAGCTAGCCGGGCTCGAACCGGCGACCTCCTGCATGCCATGCAGGCGCTCTCCCAGCTGAGCTATAGCCCCAGGTCGCTGCTCATCCTACCAACCGGCGAACGCGCCTGGCGGTCCGCTCAGCGGCGGCCGGGCAGGAACTCGGGCACGTCGAAGTCGCCGTCGGGCGGCTCGGCGGCCGGTGACTCGTCGGCGCGCGAGGCGCGGACCGGGTCGATCGAGCCGGGCGGGGTGGCCTGCTCGAGGTCCGCGGTGAGCCGGGCGTGGGCGAGCTTGACGTCGTTGAGCAGGCGCTCGGCGTTCTTGCGCAGCGATCCGCTGAGCTCCTCGAGGTGGCCGGACAGGACCGAGCCGTCGTGGAGGACCCCGCGCGCGGCGTCGTGGGCCTCCTTGATGATGTCGCGCGCATCGGACTTGGCCTTGCGCCGGACCTCGTCGGCGTACGCCTCGGCCTCGGCGCGGACGCGGGCGACCTCGTCGCGCGTGGCGTCGACCGACTGGCGGCGGTGGCGCTCGGCCTCCTCGCGGACCTGGGCCGCGCGGTCGTGGATGTGGCGCACCGCCTCGGTGGCCTCGGCCCTCATCGCGGCGGCCTGGGCCTGGGCGGCGGCGACGATGTCGCTCGCCTCGGCCTCGGCGGCCTCGACGCGCAGCTCCGCGGCGCGGTCGGCCTCCGCGATGCGCTCACGGGCGCGCTCCTCGGTCTGGTGCCGGAGGTCCTCCGCGGCGCGCTCGGCCGCCTCGACGATCGCGGCCACCTTCGCCGAGGCGACCGCGATCTCGGATCGGGGGGCCTCGTCCATGGGCGGATGGTAGGCAGGCCTACAGGAGGTCTCGCAAGAACGCGGTCACGGTCTTGTTGAGCAGGTCGGCCCGCTCCCATTGCAGGAAGTGCCCCGCGCGCGGCACGACGAAGGGCCCGGTGAGGTCGGTGAAGACCACCTCGCAGCGCTCGGGGAAGTCGCGCCAGATCACGTGGTCGTCGGGGCCGTAGAGGACCAGCGCGGGCACCGGGTTGCGCTCGAACCACCGCGGCGGCTCCGACAGCGGCCGCGACCCCAGCGCGCTCTCGTAGTTGCCGAACGAGGCGCGCAGCTTCTCGGGGTCGGCGAACGGCTCGGCGTGGTGGGCGACGTCCTCGCGCGTGAACGCGGCTGGCGAGGCCCAGAACCGGTGGCCGTAGAACTCGCCGATGTAGCGCGTGCGCTTCTCGGGCGTGTCGAGCTCGGCGGCCAGCGCGTCGGCGTCGCGGCCCTGGCGCACGAAGTAGTCGGCGGCCATGCGCACCTCGCGCGGCGGCTCGGGCGCGATGCCGGCCGCCGCGTACTCGTCGGGCAGCAGCGGCAGCACCGAGTTGAAGACCACCTGGCGGACGACGAAGCCCTCGAAGCGCAGGGCGAGGTCCTGGATGGCGCCGCCGCCGAGGTCGCCGCCGGCGGTCGCGCAGCGCTCGTGGCCGAGGACGTCGTGGACGAGCGCGTGGAGGTCGCGCGCGTGGGCGGCGAGGTCGTAGTGGCCGTCGGGCGCGAGCGAGCTGTCGCCGAAGCCGCGCAGGTCGGGGACGATGACCTCGAAGCCCGCCCGGGCCAGCGGCTCCACGTTGCGGGCCCAGATCCGCTTGGTCTCCGGCCAGCCGTGGACGAGCAGCAGCGGGAAGCCGCCGGCCCCGGCGCGCCAGTAGGCGAGCTCGATGCCGTCGCGGACCGTCGCGCGCTCGACCTTCATGCGACCGTGAGCTCGCGGTCGGTCACGTCGTCGGGCCAGACGTCGACGCCCTCGTAGTCGCGCAGGTTGCGCAGCGCCTCCTCGAGCGCGTGCTCGAGCTCCTCCTCGGCGGCCTCGCGGGCGTCGCGGCCGGGCTCGACCCACACCAGCGAGTGCACGTGCTCGCCGCCCTCGCCGTCCACGTCGAGGCGCAGCTCGAACCAGCGCGGCTCCCAGCCGCGGTCGGCCAGCCGGCGCGAGCCCGGGTTGCGCTCGAGGCCCTCGCGGACCTCGACGTCGGTGGGGGCGCGCAGCAGCGCCGCGACGGAGACGTTCGCCACGGCGCGATCCTACGCGCCGCGCGGTCCCCGCCTACGCGGGCCGGGCGACGAGGAAGCTGGCGGTGCCGCGGCGGAGGCGGCGGAAGCGGAGGAGGCGGCGAAGCGGCTTGGGCATGCTCTCCCCGTCGATCGGCACGGCGATTGCTCGCTGTAGCCTGCAGGCCGTGGCCGAACATCGCTACGACCCGAAGGAGATCGAGCCCCGCTGGCAGCAGGTGTGGGCCGACGAGAAGACGTGGGAGGTCTCCAACGAGGAGGCCCTCGCCGGCGGCGACCTCTCCTACGTCCTCGTCATGCTCCCGTACCCGAGCGGCGAGCCGCACATCGGCCACCTCAAGGTCTACTCCGTCGGCGACGCCGTCGCGCACTTCCACCGCCGCACCGGCCGGCGCGTCCTGCAGCCGATGGGCTACGACGCCTTCGGCCTGCCCGCCGAGAACCACGCGATCAAGACCGGCCAGCACCCGCGCGAGTCCACCGACGCGGCGATCCGCGAGTTCCGCAAGTCCTTCGAGGAGTGGGGCGTCTCGATCGACTGGTCGCGCGAGTTCGGCACGCACGAGCCGCGCTACTACCGGTGGACCCAGTGGATCTTCCTGCAGCTGTTCAAGAACGGCCTGGCGTACCGCAAGGAGGCCGCGGTCAAGTGGTGTCCCAACGACGCCACCGTGCTGGCCAACGAGCAGGTCATCGACGGGCGCTGCGAGCGCTGCGGCTACGAGGTAGAGGCGCGGCAGCTGGAGCAGTGGTTCTTCCGCATCACCGACTACGCCGACCGGCTGCTCGAGGACCTGGACACGATCCACTGGCCCGAGCACGTCAAGATCATGCAGCGCAACTGGATCGGCCGCTCGGAGGGCGCCGAGGTCACGTTCCGCTGCGAGGAGCTCGGCATCGACTACCCGGTGTTCACGACGCGGCCGGACACGCTCTTCGGCGCGACGTTCTTCGTGATGGCCCCCGAGCACCCCGACGTCGAGCGGCTGGCCGCCGGCACCGGGCAGGAGGAGGCGGTTCGCGAGTACGTCAACCACGCGGTCACCGAGTCCATCGAGGAGCGCGGCGACACCGAGAAGCCGAAGACCGGCGTCTTCCTGGGCCGCCACGTCACCAACCCGGTCAACGGCGAGCAGCTGCCGATGTACGTCGCCGACTACGTGCTGATGGAGTACGGCACCGGCGCGATCATGGCGGTGCCCGGCCACGACGAGCGCGACTTCGCCTTCGCCAAGGCCTTCAACCTGCAGATCAAGCGCGTGGTGTCGGACCCCGACGGCGGCGACCTGCCGTACCCCGGCGACGGCCCGCTGGTCCACTCGCACACCGACTTCGACGGCCTGCACAACCGCGAGGCGCTGCGCAAGATCGTCGACTGGCTCGACCGCGAGGGCAAGGGCCACGCGTCGGTCAACTACCGCCTGCGCGACTGGCTGCTCTCGCGCCAGCGCTACTGGGGCTGCCCGATCCCGATCATCAAGTGCGAGGCCTGCGGCCTGGTGCCCGTGCCCGAGGACCAGCTGCCGGTCCCGCTGCCCGACATCACCGACTACAAGCCCAAGGGCAAGTCGCCGCTGGCGGCCGCCGAGGACTGGGTCAACGTCGAGTGCCCGTCGTGCGGCGGCCCCGCCCAGCGCGAGACCGACACGATGGACACGTTCGTCGACTCGTCCTGGTACTTCCTGCGCTACTGCGACGCGTCCAACGACGAGGCCGCGTGGGACCGCGCGATCGTCGACGCGTGGATGCCCGTCGACCAGTACATCGGCGGCGTCGAGCACGCGATCCTGCACCTGCTCTACGCGCGCTTCTTCACCAAGGCGCTGGCCGACCTGGGGCATCTCGGCGTGCAGGAGCCGTTCGCGCGGCTCTTCACGCAGGGGATGATCACCAAGGACGGCGCCAAGATGTCCAAGTCGAAGGGCAACGTCGTCGCCCCGCGCGACATCGTCGAGCGCTTCGGCGCGGACACCGCCCGCTGCTACATCCTGTTCATCGGCCCGCCCGACCAGGACGCCGACTGGAGCGACAGCGGCGTGGAGGGCATGTACCGCTTCCTCGGGCGCCTGTGGCGCACCTGCGCGGCCGCGGCCGACGAGCTGCCCGACGCCCCGGTGCCCGACGACCCCGAGGGCGACGGCCTGCGCATCGTCCGCAAGGCGCACTGGGCCATCGACAAGGTCACCAACGACATGGACCAGCGGTTCGCCTTCAACACGGCGATCGCCGCGGTCATGGAGCTGCTCAACGAGACCACGCCGGAGAAGCGCGGCTCCGCCGATCCCGGCAGCGTCCGCTTCGGCCTGGCGACCGCCGCGTCGCTGCTGTTCCCGTTCGCGCCGCACGCCGCCGCCGACGCCTACGAGCGGCTGACGGGCCGGCGCGTGTGGGAGGAGCCGTGGCCGGCGGCCGAGGAACGCTTCCTGGAGTCCGACACCTTCGAGCTCGTCGTGCAGGTCAACGGCAAGGTCCGCGACCGCGTCGAGGCTCCGGCGTCCGCCGAGGCCGACGAGCTCAAGGCGCTCGCCCGCGCCCAGCCCAACGTGCAGGCCCACGTCGACGGCAAGGAGGTCGTCAAGGAGATCGTGGTGCCGGGCAAGCTGGTGAACATCGTCGTCCGCGGCTGAGCGGGCCCGCATGGCCGACGTCCACCACCTCGCACCCTCCAAGCGCCCGTACGTCGCGGTCGTCGGGCCCGGCGACGCCGACGGCGAGCACGCGTGGCTGGCCGAGGAGGTCGGTGCGCGGCTGGCCGAGGCGGGCGCGGTCGTGGTGACCGGCGGCCTGGGCGGCGTGATGGAGGCCGCCTGCCGCGGCGCGAAGTCCCGCCGCGGCCAGACGCTCGCGCTGCTGCCCGGCGACGACCGCACCGCGGCCAACGGGTGGGTCGACGTGGCGGTGGCGACCGGCATGGGGGAGATGCGCAACGCGCTGATCGTCCGCGCCGCCGACGCGCTGATCGCGATCGGCGGCGGGCCCGGCACGCTCTCGGAGCTTGGCTTCGCGCTGAAGACCGGCCGGCCGGTCGTGGGGCTCGCCTCGTGGGACATCGAGGGCATGATCACCGCGTCCGAGCCCGCCGAGGCCGTGGCGCGCGCACTTCGGCACAGCTCCTCCGCAGTCTCGTAGCAGCGCGCCGCAGTTCCGTCGCAGGTCGCCGCCTACGGTGGCCCGCGTGCCCCGCCTGCGCCGCGCCGAGCTCGCCGCCTACGCCGTCTGCGCGGTGCTCGTCGCGGTCGTCGGCTGGCGCGCGATGCAGGGGGAGGAGGCGCCCGCGTCGCGGCCGCTCGCCGCGCGCCCGGCGGCGGGCGTGGCCGGCGCGGACGGCGCCGCGTCCGCGGAGGGCGGTGCCATGGACGCAGGCGCCGCCGGGGCGAGGAGCTCGGGCGGCGGCGGCTCCAACACCGGCGCCTCCAACGCCGGCATCTCCAACGCCGGCGCCTCCGGCGGCGGCTCCGGCGGCGGCTCCCCCGGAGCGGGGGCCTCCGCAGCCGCTGGCTCCGTGCCGCAACCGGTCACGGGCGGCGCGGCCGGGCCCTCCGCGCTGGTCCACGTCGTCGGCGCGGTGCGCCACCCGGGCGTGTACCGCCTCGCCGACGGCGCGCGGATCCAGGACGCGATCGAGCTCGCGGGCGGGGCGACGGCGAAGGCGGACCTCGCGGCGGTCAACCTCGCGGCCAAGGTCGCCGACGCGCAGCAGATCGTGGTGCCCAAGCGCGGCCAGGCGCCCCCGCCGGCCGCCGCCGGCGCCCCGACGGGCGCAGCGCCGGCCGGGCCGCCGGTGAACCTGAACACGGCGACCGCCGAGGAGCTCGACACGCTCGAGGGCGTCGGCCCGGCAACCGCGCAGAAGATCCTCGCCGAGCGCACGCGCCGCGGCGGCTTCCGCTCCGTGGACGACCTGGCGGACATCCCCGGCATCGGCCCCAAGCGCCTCGCGGCGATCAAGGACCGCGTGACGGTCTAGTGCCCATGGGACCGGAGGCGATCGAGCGCGCCGCCCGTGCCCTGGCCGAGCGGCCGCGCCATGCCGCGCTGGCCGTGGTCGTCGCCGGGCTGCTCGTCGGCGGGTGCGCGGCGGCGTGGACGCTGCCGGTCTCGGTCGCCGCGGCGGCCGTCGCCTGGGCGGCGGCGTGGTGCGCGGGCGCAGGCCCGCCCCCGGCCGTCGCGGTGCCGGACGAGGACCGATCGCGGCCGTCCGCCGCGGTGGAGGACGTCCGATCGTGGCCGGTCGCGGCGGCGGATGGGGACCGCTCCTGGGCCGTCGGCGCCGCGCGGTGGGCGGCCCTCGCGGCCGTGCTCGTCTCCGCCGCGGCCTGGTGGGGGCACGCCCGGACCGAGGCGCTCGACCGCACCGCGCTCGCACCGCTGTTCGGCGAGCACGTCGCCGGGACCGCGACGGTGACGGCGGCGCCGCGCCGGTCAGCGCTCGGCGGCTGGCGGGTCCTGGCGCGGTGGCGCGGCGAGCCGGTGCTGCTGCGCCTCGCCGAGGGCCGGCGGCGGCGCGGGCTGGAGGTCGGGGCCGTCGTCATGGTGCGCGGGCGCCTGCGCGCGCCGGACCTCGCCGCGCAGGCGGTCCACGCCCACGCGACGCTGCGCGCGAAGGTCGTGCGGCCGACCGGACGGCGGCGCGGCGGGCTCGCCGGGGTCGTCGACGGCATCCGCCGCCGCGCGGAGCGGGCGCTCGCGCACGGGCCGCCGCCGGCCGAGGGCGCGCTGCTGCGCGGCATGGTCCTCGGGCAGGACGACGCGCTGCCCGACGACCTCCGCGAGGCCTTCCGCGCCGCCGGCCTCTCGCACCTCGTCGCCGCCAGCGGCGCGAACGTCGCGCTGCTCGCCGCCCTCGCGCTGGCGCTCTGCGCGGTGACGGGCATCGGCATCCGCGCCCGCTGGGTGCTGGTCCTCGCCCTGATCGCGCTCTACGTGCCGCTGGCCGGCGGCGGCCCGTCGATCCAGCGCGCCGGCGTCATGGGCGCGGCGACCGTCGCCGCCGCGCTCGCCGGCCGGCCGACCGTCCGCTGGCACGCCGTGCTGCTCGCCGCGGTGGTCACGCTCGCGGCCGACCCGCGCAGCGCGGGCGACGCCGGCTGGCAGCTCAGCTTCGC
>JACRMD010000373.1 GCA_016215085.1 Solirubrobacterales bacterium
CCTTGTAGATCATGCCGTGGTTGAGCACGGTGCTCTCGCTGTAGGTGTAGGAACCGACGGCGATGATGTTGCCGACGCCGATCGACGGCGTGAAGATCGAGGTATTGGGGCCGTAGAAATTCCCCCCGGTGATGGTCTGGTTGGCGAATTGCGGCGTCAGGACGTAAACCTTCCCGAGTGACGTGTCCTGCATCGGCCCGCTATAGAGCGCCGACAAGTTGGCGCCGTTGACGATCTGGCTGCCCGTCAGCACCACCTTGCCGTCGTAGTCGGCGCGGACGCCGGTGACGGGGAACTCGGCGAAGGCGCTGGCATACGTCACCTGATCTTCCGAGGTGCCGGTGTACGTCTCGGTCGACCAGGTCGAGCTGCGGTCGTCGTCGACCACGAAGCGCACCTCGTCGGGGTGCTCGCGCCCGTCCCCGGGCGGCGGGTCGAAGTCGCCGGCGCCGCGCTGCTTGAGCGAGACGGCCTGCAGGCCGGGCGGCGGCTTGGAGGCGGGGCGCTGGCGCGTGCCCCGCTCGGTGCGGTCGGCGAGCAGCAGCAGGACCGCGGCGGCGGCGAGCGCGATCGCCACGAGCACGAGCGCGGCGCGGGTGCGGTGGGCGACGCGCGCGGGCAGCCGGCGGCGCGCACTGGGCGGCAGCGTGCGCAGCACCGCGGTCGCCTCGCCGGTGGCCTGGCCGCTGCGCGCGGTCTCGATGGCCAGGACGTCCTCGAGGTCGGCGATCAGCTCGCGGTCGTCGACGTAGCGGCGGTCGAGGTCCTTGGCCGTCGCCTTCTCGAGCACCGCGGCCAGGGCGCTGGAGACCTCCGGCCGGCGCAGCTGGACGTCGGGCAGCTCCTCGCGCACGTGCTTCATCGCGACGGCCACCTGGTTGTCGCCGTGGAACGGCACGTCGCCGGTGAGCATCTCGAAGAGCACGACGCCCAGCGAGTAGAGGTCGCTCTGGCCGGTGACGGCGTGCCCGAGCGCCTGCTCGGGGGAGACGTAGTCGGTGGTGCCCAGGACCCGGCCGTCGGCGGTCAGCCCCTCCTGGTCGAGCGTCCGCGCGATGCCGAAGTCGGTGACCTTCGCCGAGCCCTCCTCGTCGACGAGGACGTTCTGGGGCTTGACGTCGCGGTGGACGATGCCGCGCTCGTGGGCGGCGCCGAGCGCGCGGGAGATCTCGATCGCGTAGGCCACCGCCTCGGAGACCGGCAGCCGGCCGTGGCGCCGGATGCGGTCCTTCAGCGTCTCGCCCTCGACGTACTCGAAGACGATGTAGGGCATCGACTCGTCCTCGCCGGCGTCGATGACCCCGACCACGTGGGGATGGTTGAGCTGCGCCACCGCCCGCGCCTCGCGCCGGAACCGCTCCAGCTGGTCGCTGTCGCGGGCGATCTCGCGGTGCATGAGCTTGATCGCCACCTGGCGCTCGAGCACGGTGTCGAACGCCCGGTAGACGGTCGACATCCCGCCGGTCCCGACCTCGGCGTCGAGGCGGTACCGCTCGTTCAACAGGGTGCCGACGGAGCTGGTCACTGCGCCTATTGTGGCCGACACCGCGGCAACCAGCTTCAGAACCACGACGGGGCGACCCGAAGGCCGCC
>JACRMD010000374.1 GCA_016215085.1 Solirubrobacterales bacterium
CGTGATCTCGGATCCCACCGCCTCGTTCCAGACGGCCTCGCCCCACTGCTGGAGGAAGTAGGGGTAGCCGGACGAGGCGGCGATGACCCGCTTGAGCGCGGCGTCGCTGAACCGCACGCCGGCGCGCGTCGCCGGCGTCAGCAGCGCGGCCCGTGCGGCGGCGGGCCGGAGGCTGCCGACCTCGCGGTCGGTGAACAGCCGCTCGCTGTAGGGCTTGGCCTGCGCCAGCGCCAGCGGCAGCTGCGGGAGCCCGGCCGCCGCCATGAGCACCGGGTGCTCCTCCTGGCTCATCCGGTGGAAGGCCCCGGCGAGGCGCCGCAGGTCGTCGCGACCGAGGAACTGCAGCTCGTCGAGGAGGATCAGCATGCCGCTGGCCTTCGCCGTCGCCGCGCGCCCGACGGCGTCGAGCAGTTCCACGATGTCGTGCTCGAGGTCGCCGGAGTCCGCCGTGCCCGACACCGCGTCGACGTCGAGGTTCAGGGCCCAGCGTCCGTGGCTGTCCGCCGTCACGGTGAAGGCCTTCAGCACCCCGAGCGCCCGCCGCACGTCGCTCGACAGCCGCTTCCCACGGCTCAGCCGTCGCAGCGCCCGCCACGCCAGGCGCGCCATGAGCTCGCCCAGCGTGTCGTCCTCGTTGCACTCGACGACGTCCGACGTGACCCACCCGGCCTCGCGCCCGATGACGTCGAACTCGTTGAGCAGGACGGTCTTGCCGACGCCCCGCAGGCCCGAGAGGACGACGCTGCGCGCCGGGCGCCCAGCCGCGAGCCGCGCGATCGCGACGCGGAACACGTCGATCTCGGCGTCACGTCCGGTGAGCACCGGCGGCCGGGTGCCAGCCCCGGGCGCATAGGGGTTGAGGGCGGGGTCCATCGGCGTCTAGAGGGTTCTAAAATGCACATTAGAACCCGGGGGCGACGGACCGCGCCGCTCAGCAGCGCTCGCGCATCCAGCGGCCGCCGGGCAGGCGGCGGACGAGGCCGAGGAGCTCGAGCTCGGTCAGGCCGGTGCGGACCATGGCCGCGCCGGTCGGGTCGTCGGCCCGGCCGGCCATCGCGGTGATCGCGTCGGGACCGTCCTCGACCGCGGCGAGCAGGTGCAGCAGCTCGGGCGCCAGGTCGGGCGGCGGCGGGACCGGGCGCACCGCGGCGGCCTCGGCCGAGGCCGCCGCCGCGTCGGGGCCGAGCAGGAGGTCGAGCACGTCGCGGGCGTCGCGGACGAGCGCGGCGCCGTCGCGCAGCAGCGCGTTGGTGCCGTGCGAGCGCCACGACAGGACCGGGCCGGGGACGGCGGCCACCTCGCGGCCGAGCTCGAGCGCCAGCTCGGCGGTGATGAGCGACCCCGAGCGCTCGGCGGCCTCGACGACGACGGTGACGTCGGCCAGCGCCGCGATCGTCCGGTTGCGCGCCGGGAAGCACCACTTGTAGGGCTTGAAGCCCGGCGGCGTCTCGGAGACCACCGCGCCCGCGAGCACGATCCGCTCGTAGAGGCTGCGCTTGCGCTGCGGGTACGGGACGTCCGCGCCGCCGGCGAGCACCGCGACCGTCCGCCCGCCCGCCTGCACGGCGCCGGCGTGGGCGGCGGAGTCGACGCCGAGCGCCATCCCGCTGACGACCGTCACGCCCGCAGCCACGAGCCCGCGGCCGAGGAGCCGCGCGACCTCCAGGCCGTCCGGCGAGGCCTTCCGCGTGCCGACGATCGACACGACCGGCCCGTCGCCCAGCGCGGCCAGCCGTGCGATGCCGGGCTCGCCGCTCGCGGCCACGTAGAGGACGGGCGCCGAGGACCGGTCGTCGCGCAGCCGCGCCGGGTAGCGCGGGTCGTGACGACAGAGCGCGGCGAGCCCCGCCTCGCGCGCCGCCGCGCGCATCGCCTCCGGCTCGACCGCCCGCAGCTCCGCCTCGACCCGCGCGCGGGCGTCGCCGCCGACGGCCTCGAGGAGCTCCTCGTCGTGCAGCGCGAGGACCTCGCGCAGGGGCCGCCGCTGGTGGCGCGCGATCTCCAGCCGCGCCGCGAGCCGCGCGACCAGCCACGTCCGCCGCAGGCAGCGGTCGCACGCGGCGACCTCGGGCGGTGGGGCGCACGCGGCGTAGGCAGCGGCAGGCGCACCCCGAGCGGGGGCGGGCACGGCGGTCGGCGGCGCTGCGGCGGCTCCCGCCACCGCAGGCGGCGCGAACCCGCGCACCCGCTCCTCGCCGCTCACGCCACGTCCTCGTCGCGGTTGCCCTCGGCGTCCTGGCGGAACGAGAGGGCCTCGAGCAGGTGCTCGGCCGTCACGGTCTCGGAAGCCGCGAGGTCGGCGATCGTGCGCGCGACCCGCAGGACGCGGTCGTGGCCGCGGGGGCTCAGCGTGCCGCGGTCGTAGGCGCGGCGCAGGACCGTCGCGCCGCGGTCGTCGAGGACCACCGTGCGGCGGGCGGTCGCCGCGTCCATCTGGGCGTTGCACGCCAGGCCGGTGCCGGCGAGGCGGGCGGCGGCGCGCTCGCGGGCGGCGGCGACGCGCTCGCGCTCGTCGGCGGAGCGAGCGACCGGGCCGCCGGCGAAGTCCTCGGGCGCCGGGCGCCCGACGTCGACGAGCAGGTCGATGCGGTCCAGCAGCGGGCCGCTGAGCCGGCGGCGGTAGCGCTGCACGTCGCCGTCGGTGCAGCGGCAGCGGCGGCTGCCGAAGTGGCCGCACGGGCACGGGTTCGTCGAGGCCACCAACATGAAGCGGCTGGGGTAGACCGCGGTGCGCTGGCCGCGCACGATCGCCACGCGGCCGTCCTCGAGCGGCTGGCGCAGCGCCTCGAGCGCCGGGCGCGTGAACTCGGCCAGCTCGTCGAGGAACAGCACGCCGTGGTGGGCCAGCGTCGCCTCGCCGGGTGAGGGCACCGAGCCGCCGCCGACGAGGCCCGACGCCGAGATCGTGTGGTGCGGCGCGCGGCAGGGGCGCTCGGGTGCCAGGCCCCCGGCGAGGCGCAGGCCCGCGACGCTCTGGATGCGCGTGACCTCGACCGCCTCCTGGCGGGTGAGCGGCGGCAGGATCGAGGGCAGCCGGCGCGCGAGCATCGTCTTGCCGGTCCCGGGCGGCCCCGCGAGCAGGAGGTTGTGGCCGCCGGCGGCGGCGACGACCAGCGCGCGCAGCGGCTCGCGGTGGCCGCGGACGTCGGCGAGGTCGGGCCCGCCGGCGACCGTCGCGCCGCCCGCGCCCACACCGCCCGGAGCCGGCCGCGTGCCGGGCCGCTCGCCGCGCACGATCGCCGCCACCTCGACGAGGTCGCCCGCGCCGTGGACCTCGAGGTCGCCGACCAGCGCCGCCTCCTCCACGAGCACCTGCGGCAGCACCAGCGCCCCCAGGCCGAGATCGCACGCGCCCTCGGCGACCGCGAGCGCGCCCCGGCACGGCCGCAGCTCGCCGCCGAGGGCGAGCTCGCCGTACACGCCGGTGCGCTCCAGCGGCTCGGGCGGCAGCTGGCCGCTGGCGGCGAGCAGCCCGCAGGCGATCGCCAGGTCGAAGCCCGGCCCCTCCTTGCGCAGGTAGGCGGGCGCGAGGTTGACGGTGATGCGCCGCGCGGGGAACTCGAACCCCGAGTTGAGCACGGCCGCGCGCACGCGCTCGCGCGCCTCGCGGACGGCGCGGTCGCCGAGCCCGACGATCGTGAACGCGGGCAGGCCGGCGCGCAGGTCGACCTCCACGGTCACGCGACGGCTCTCGACGCCGTGGATGGCGAACGTGGTGACGCGGGCGAGCATGGGCGGGCACGCTAGGCACGACGGTGTGTCGTGAGTGGGCGCGTCTGCAACGACTTCGCGGCGGCATCGCGGCCAACCCGCACCGCTTCGGCGTGAAACCCCGGACGTCCCCGGCCCACCCCCGCCCTAGCGTCGGGTCATGGATCCTTCGGCCGCGCTCGGCGAGGACCTGCGGCTCGCCGCGCTCGCCTCGCTGCCCGGGATCGCCGTCTTCGTGGTCGACCGCGACCTGCGGTTCGTCACCGCCACCGGCGGCGCGCTGGCGACCCACGGCTGGGACCCGGCGACGATCGAGGGCCGGACGGTGCGCGAGGTGCTCGGGCCGCGGGGTGCCGACATCCTCGAGCCCCAACTACCGCGCGGCGGTCGACGGGCACGAGGGCGAGGTCCTGCACCACTCGCTCGACGGCACGCGCAGCTACCGCGTGCTCTTCTCCCCCGTGCTGCGCGACGGCCAGGTCGTCGCCGCCGTCGCGATCTCGCGCGACATCACCGAGTGGCTCGCCGTCGAGCGCGCGCTGGCCGAGCGCGAGCACGACTTCCGCATGCTCGCCGAGCAGTCGGCCGACATGGTCGCGCGGATGGACCTCGACGGGCGCTACACGTACGTGTCGCCCTCCTGCCGCCCCGTCACCGGCTGGGGCCCCGACGAGCTCCTCGGCCAGAGCGCCTACGACCGCGTCCACCCCGGCGACGTCCCGGCGGCGCGGCTCGAGCACCACCGCCTGCTCGACGGCGCGCCCGAGGGCCTGCTCGAGCAGCGCCACCGCACGCCGGACGGCGCCTACCGCTGGCTGGAGACCCACATCAAGGTCCTCCGTGACGCCGACGGCGGCCTGCGCGGCCTGCAGGCCAGCGTCCGCGACGTCTCCGAGCGGCGGGCGGTGGAGGACGCGCTGCGCGCCTCCGAGCAGCGGTTCCGCGTGGCCTTCGGCGACGCGCCCATCGGGATGGCGATCGTCACGCCCGACGGCCGCATCGAGCGCGTCAACCGCGCGCTGTGCGAGTTCCTGCACTACGACGAGGCGGAGCTCCTGCGCCGCGGCTTCCAGGACGTCACCCACGCCGATGACCTCGCCGCCGACGTCGCGCTGCTCGAGGAGGTCCTCGCCGGCCAGCGCCGCGGCTACGAGCTCGAGAAGCGCTACGTCCGCTCCGACGGCGAGGTCGTCTGGGGCCTGCTGTGGGTCGGCGTCCTCCCCGCGCCCGACGGCGCGCCGGAGTCGCTGCTCGCCCAGGTCGTCGACATCACCGAGCGCAAGCGCCACCAGGAGCGGCTGCTCTTCCTCGCCGACCACGACGCGCTGACGGGCCTGTGGAACCGCCGCCGGTTCGAGCAGGAGCTCGCCGGCCAGATCGCCCGCTGCCGGCGCTACGACGAGCGCGCCGCGCTGGTGGTGCTCGACCTCGACCACTTCAAGGACGTCAACGACCTGCTCGGCCACGCGGCCGGCGACGAGCTGCTGCGGCGGATCGGCCAGGCGCTGCGCGAGGTGCTGCGCGAGAGCGACGCCGCCGCGCGCCTGGGCGGCGACGAGTTCGCGGTCCTGCTGTCCCACCTGCCGCCCGACCGGCTGGCCGAGACCTCGCAGAAGCTCCTGGATGCCGTCCGCGGGGCGGCGACCGAGCTCGCGGGCCGGACGGTCCGCCCGACCGCGAGCGCCGGGGTCATGGCGCTCGACGCCGCGACCTCGAGCGGGCCCGACGCCCTGGTGGACGCCGACCTCGCCATGTACGAGGCCAAGCGCAGCGGGCGCGACCGGATCTCGGCGCGGGCCGAGGCCGGGCACGGCCGCGACCGGGCCGACTCGAGCCTCTACTGGTCCGACCTCCTGCGCCGCGCGGTGGCCGAGCGCCGCCTCGAGCTCTACGCGCAGCCGGTGGTCGACGTGGCCACGGGGCGCCCGGAGCTCTACGAGCTGCTGCTGCGCCTGCGCACCGACGACGGCCACCTCGCGCAACCCAGCGACTTCCTCTACGTTGCCGACCGCTTCGGGCTGCTGCCCGAGCTCGACCGCTGGGTCCTGCGCCAGGCCGCCGCCCTGCTGGCCGACCACCACTGGCTGCGGCTGAGCGTCAACCTCTCGGCGCGGACGGTCAGCGACCGCTCCACGCCGACGTTCGTCGAGCACGCGATCGCCGAGGCCGGCGGCGACCCGTCGCGCCTGGTCGTCGAGCTCACCGAGTCCGAGGCGCTGGCCCACGTCGAGCGCGCGCAGCTGCTGGGCCGCAAGCTGCAGCGGCTCGGAGCCGGGCTCGCGCTCGACGACTTCGGCACGGGGTTCGCGAGCTTCGCCTACCTGCAGTCGCTGCCGGCGTCGCTGCTGAAGATCGACGGCCAGTTCATCCGCGGCCTGGCGCAGAACCGCGGCGACCGGCTGCTCGTGCGCAGCCTCGTCGAGCTGTGCCGCGGCATGGGCGTGCGCACGGTCGCCGAGTGCGTCGAGAACGCGGGGGCCGCCGACCAGGTGCGCGAGCTGGGCGTCGACCTCGGCCAGGGACTCTGGTACGCGCCGCCGCGCCCGGTCAGCGAGATCGTGCGGCCGCGCCGGCGCTAGCCACGCAGGACGACCCGCGCGCCGCCGAGCTGGAGCTCGTCGCCGTCGGCAACGCGCGCGCGCTCGACGCGCCGCCCGTTGACCCACGTGCCGTTGGTCGAGCAGCGGTCGACGACCAGCCAGCCGCCACCCGTGCGCCGCAGCTCCGCGTGCGCGCGCGAGACGGAGCGCTCGGCGAAGCGCACGTCGCAGTCCAGCGCACGGCCCAGCAGGAGCGTCGTCCCCGACGGCGCGTCGGCCGGCACGACGAGCGCCGGGCCCTCCGGGACGCGCGGCCGCCCCGGCACGAGCGCGCGCAGGGCCAGCGCGACGCGGTCCAGCAGCGTCGGCAGGTCCCCCGCGGCCGCGGCGAGCTCGTCGGCGTGCCGGGCGGTGAGCACCGCCGCGACGCGGCTCTCGAAGGTCTCGTCGCTGAGCTCGCCGCGGACGTAGCTCGCGCGCAGGCGCGCCGCCGCCCTTCGCCGCTCGCCGTCCCCGACCCTCATGGGCGAAGTGTCGTGGGTGGCGCGCGGCGCGGCAAGCGGCGAGACTCGGCACATGGACCTGACGCTGGTGCCGCTGGACGAGCCGACCGAGGTGCGCGAGTTCGAGAAGGGCCGCTTCGAGCTCTACGAGGTGGGCCCGATGACGATCGGCCGCGCGACCTACGAGCCGGGCTGGAGGTGGTCCGAGCATGTCGGGCCCGAGACGGGCGCGACCTCCTGCATGGTCGAGCACGTCGGCCTCGTGCTCGAGGGCCAGGCGGTGGCGAAGATGGACGACGGCACGGAGAAGGTCATGCGCGCCGGCGAGTTCTTCTACGTCCCGCCCGGCCACGACAGCTGGGTGGTCGGCGACGAGCCGTACGTGTCGCTGCACCTCCTGGGCAGCCAGGACTACGCGGCCAAGGAGTAGCGGGTGCACGAGTCGCTGCTGCGCCGCGCCTACGCCGCGTTCAACGAGCGCGACGTCGACCGCGCGCTCGCGCTGATGCAGCCCGACGTCGACTGGCCCAACGTGCTCGAGGGCACGCGCGCGCTGGGCCAGCACGGGGTACGCCAGTACTGGACGCGGCAGTTCCAGGACATCGACCCGCACGTGGAGCCCGAGGTGTTCACGAAGCTCCCCGACGGCCGCGTCGCCGTCGACGTGCACCAGCTCGTCCGCGACCTCGAGGGCGCCGTCCTCTCCGACGGCCGCGTCCGCCACGTCTACACCATCCGCGAGGGCTTGATCGCGCGCATGGACGTCGAGGACGCCCCCTAGAAGGCGTTCTCCAGGTGGTCGAGCCGCGTGAGCCGGCCGCGCGGGTCGATCGTCACCCCGATCGCGTCGAAGCGCAGGTCGCGGCAGCGCGGCCGGTCGGCGACCTCGGTGAGGAACGCCCGCGCCATCCGCCGGACCCTCGCGCGCTTGTCGTCGTGCAGCGCGTCCCACGGATCGCCGCGGCCGCGCCGCGTCTTGACCTCGCAGAACACCAGCGTGCGCCCGTCGCACGCGACGAGGTCGAGCTCGCCGAAGCGCGTGCGGTGGTTGCGGGCGACGATCGCGAAGCCGAGCCGCTCGAGGTGCTCGGCGGCCAGCTGCTCGCCGAGGCGGCCGAGGTGGTGGCGGGGATCCATGCCGCCAGCCTCGTCGCGGCCGCGTGACACGGGGCGCGCGAAGTGCAACGACTTCGCGCCGGGACGCGCGCGACGCGGCGCCGCCGGCCCGGGGCGCCTACAGCGCGAGCTGCTGGTACGCCGTCGACTGGAAGCTCAGCCGGTGCAGCGGCGAGACGCCGTTGCGCTGGATCGCCTCGCGGTGCTCGGGCGTCGAGTAGCCGACGTGCGCGGCGAACTCCCAGCCCGGGTGGCGGGCGTCGGCGCGGTGCATGAAGCGGTCGCGCGTGACCTTGGCGACGATCGAGGCCGCGGCGATGGCGGCGCTCGTCGCGTCGCCCTCGACGATCGCGCGGCCCTCGAACCCGCGCAGGTCCCCGACCGGGAACCCGTCCGACAGGCAGATGCAGCCGGGCACCGCGACCTTGAGCAGCGCGTCGCGCAGCGCGGCGAGGTTCGTGCGATGCAGGCCGCGGGCGTCGATGCCGCGCGCGCAGCGGGACACCACGGCGACCCGCGCGGCGCACCGCAGCACCACCGGGTACAGCGCCTCGCGCGCCGCGATGTCGTGCTGCTTGGAGTCGTTGAGCGCGGTGAGCGCCCGGACCTCGCGCGGCGTGATCTTCTCCAGGTCGAACAGCACCGCGGCGGCGACGAGCGGGCCGGCCAGGCAGCCGCGACCGGCCTCGTCGGCGCCGGCGACGAAGCGGACGCCGAGCTTGCGGTCGTGCTGGAAGAGCTTGCGGCCCGTGCGCTTGGGCTTCGGCGCCGCGCGCTTCGGCTTGGGCGCGACCTCGGGCGGGAGCACCGCGACGACCTCGCTAGAGGACGCCGATGCGCTTTGGAGGCCAGTAGGTGGCGAAGGCGCCGCCGATGATCCAGTCCTTGGGAACGGGACCCCAGAAGCGGCTGTCGGCGGACTGCCCACGGTTGTCGCCCATCATGAAGTAGTGGTCGGGCGGAATGGTGATCGGGGTCGGGAAGTCGCATCCCGTCCCGCCCTCGCACGCGGCGATGTAGGAGTCCTTCTCCCGCTTGCCGTTGCGGTACACGTGGCCGTCGCGGATCGCGATCCGGTCGCCCGGCACCCCGACGACGCGCTTGATGAAGTTGACGTCGGACTCGTCCTTGGTCGGGCGGTCGCACGCCTGGCCAGGCTTGCGGTCCGGGTTGCCGCACGAGTTGGTGTCCGAGCCGGCGGGCGGGTGGAAGACCACCACGTCGCCGACGTCGGGCGAGCCGAAGTTGCTGCCCAGCCGGTTGACGAGCACGCGCTGGCCGACCTCGAGCGTCGGCACCATCGACTCGCTCGGGATGCGGTACGGCTTGACCAGGAAGGCCTGGATGCCGAGCGCGAGCCCGAGCGCGACGGCGACGATGACGACCAGCTCGACCAGCGAGCCGCCGGGCGACTTCTCCTTGCTCGCCCGCGCCACGCCGGTGTCCGGCGTCACGCCTTGTCGTCGGCGGGCGCCTCGGCCTCGGCGGCCTCGGCGGTCTCCGCGGGCGCCGCGGCGGCCTCGGGCTCGGTGCCCGCGGCGGTGCCGGCGTCGGTCTCCACGGCCTCCTCGGCGGTGGCGCCCTCGGCGTCGACGGCCTCGTCGGCCGCCGCCTGCTCGGCCTCGAGCTGCGCGACGGGGTCGTGCAGCAGGCCGGCCTCGACGATCTCCTCCGGGCCCGTGTAGCGGCGCTCGCGGACGCGGGCCCGCTTGCCGACGCGGTCGCGCAGGTAGTAGAGCTTCGCGCGGCGGACGTCGCCGCGGGCGGCGACGTCGATCTTCTCGATCTTCGGCGAGTGCAGCGGGAACGTGCGCTCGACGCCGACGCCGAAGGACTGCTTGCGCACCGTGAAGGTCTCGCGCACGCCGTGGCCCTGGCGCTTGATGACGACGCCCTCGAAGACCTGCGTACGGCGACGCGTGCCCTCGATGACCTGGAAGTGGACGCGGACGCGGTCGCCGGCCTGGAAGCGGGGGACCCGGCGCAGCTGTGCGCGCTCGAGGCTGTCGATGACGGTGCTCATGGCAAAGAGAAGGCGCGGAGATCGGCTCCGCGCGGAAGGCGGAGCCATGGTAGCGAAGGGCAGGCGGCCGGGCGGTGCGGCTCGCTCAGGAGCCCATCGGCCCGAACGGGTCGGGCCCGGAGGAGCGACCGCCGCCGTCGGACATCGGCCCGAACGGGTCCGGGCCCGCGGGCGCCGGC
>JACRMD010000375.1 GCA_016215085.1 Solirubrobacterales bacterium
ACGAGCCGCGCGGCGCGGCGGCCCGGCTGCGCGACCTGCTCGCCACGCGCGTCGGCGGGCGGCCGGTCGAGCTCGTCCGGCTGGAGCGCTCGCTGCGCTGCCCGGCCCCCGTGGTCGCGGCGGCCCAGGCGGTGGTCGCGCCGATCGCCGAGCGCGTGCCCAAGGAGCTGGAGGCCGAGCGCGAGGACGGGTCGGTCGCGTTCTGGCGCTGCGCGTCGGAGCGCGCGCAGGCGCAGAGCGCCGCGGCGGCGATCGAGCGGCTCGTGCGCGAGGGCACCGCGCCCGGGCGGATCGGCGTGCTCGTGCGCAGCGTGCGCAACGAGGGCCCGGAGCTGGCCGTCGCGCTCGAGGAGCGGGCCATCCCCTACAGGTTGGCCGGCGCGGCGGCGTTCTTCGGCCAGGCCGAGGTCCGCGACGTGCTCGCGTGGCTGCGGCTGCTGGCCGACCCCGGCGACGCGGGGGCCGTCGTGCGCGCGCTCGCGCGGCCGCCGATCGAGCTGCGGTCGATCGACCTCGCCCGCTGCATCCAGATCGCGCGGCGGCGCAAGCTCGACATGGTCAGCGCGCTGGTCGCCGCGACCGAGTCGCCGCAGCTGCCGCCGGAGGCGCGCGAGCGGATCCTGCGCTTCCTCAAGCTCCACCGGCAGGCCGCGGCGTCGCTGGACACCACGCGCCCCGACCTCTTCGTGCACCGCCTGATCGAGCGGCTCGGGCTGCGCCGCCAGCAGGTGTTCGCCGCGCAGGCCGACGTCGTCGAGCGCCTCGTCTCGCTCGCGCGCGTGGCCGAGCTCGCCGGCTCCTACGTCCGCCGCCAGCCGCAGGCCACGCCGCGCGAGTTCGCGCGCTGGCTGGCCGCCGTCGCCGAGGCCGGCGGCATCGGCGACGCCGACGAGGAGGACGAGGGCCAGCCGCGCGAGGACGCCGTCGCGGTGCTGCCGATGCACGCCGCCAAGGGGCTCGAGCTCGACCACGTCTTCGTGCTCGGGCTGCAGTCCTCGCGGATGCCGGGCGCGCGGCGGCGGCTGGTCGAGCCGGTGCCCGAGGAGCTGCTGCCGACGGTCGCCGACTCGCGCGCCGCGCACGTCGCCGAGATGCGCCGCGTCCTGCACGTGGCGATGACGCGCGCGCGGAAGGGCCTCGTGCTCGCCTACGCCGAGCACTCCGAGCGCGGTGCGCCCCAGCACCCGTCGCCGTTCGCCGAGGAGGCGCGCGCCGCCGCCGGCGCGGACTGGGAGGCGCGGGGCGAGCAGCTCTTCGGCCCCGACGAGGCGCTGCACGCCGCGCTCTCGCAGCTGCGCGACGAGCTGCTGCACGACGTCCGCCAGATCGGCGTGCGGCTGGGCGAGCTGCGGCTGGACACCGACCTCGACGTCGCCCACGGCGTCACGCGCTACCTCGAGCTGCTCAAGCTCGCCGGGCTGCTCGCGCGCCCCGAGGGCCAGGAGGTCGCCGACGCGCTGCCGGGCATCAACGCCGCGATCCTGCAGGCGGCCACCGCGCAGCAGCGCGAGATCCTGCAGACCTCGTCGCTGGACGACGTGCTGCTGGCGGCCGAGCGCGACGCCCGTGTCCGCGCCGCCGCGACCGCCGCGCGACGCGAGCCGTCGCTCGAGGCGTTCCTCCCGCGCCGCGGCGACGGGCTGGCGCTCAGCGCCTCGGACATCGACACCTACAGGACGTGCCCGTTGAAGTACAAGTTCGCGCGCGTCTTCCGGGTGCCGCAGGAGCCGACGCTCAACCAGCGCTTCGGGATCCTCGTCCACCAGGTCCTCGAGCGCTACCACCAGTCCGGCGGCCAGTCGGTCGACGAGCTGCTGGGGCTGCTGCAGGCGGGCTGGCGGCGCGGCGGGTTCGGCTCCTCGGAGGAGGAGCGCCAGCTGCACGAGAAGGCCGACGCCTCGCTGCGCCGCTACCACGAGCGGTTCCGCACCGACGACGCCGAGCCGGTGTGGTTCGAGAAGGGCTTCCAGTTCAAGGTCGGCCCGCACGTGCTCCGCGGCCGCGTCGACCGCGTCGACCGCCTGCCCGACGGCGGCTACGAGCTCATCGACTACAAGACGGGACGCCCCAAGACCGAGGCGCAGCTGCGCGAGGACGTCCAGCTGTCGCTCTACGCGGTCGGCGCGCGCGAGGCGTGGCAGCTGGAGGCCTCGCGCCAGAGCTACCTGTACGTCCTGGACGACCGCAAGGTGCCGCTGCCCGACGACGCGGGCGCGGCGGACTTCATCGAGGAGACGGTGATGGAGGTCGCCGACGGCATCCTCGGCCAGGGCTTCGAGCCGACGCCGTCGTTCGCCGCGTGCTCGATCTGCGACTTCCGGATCGCGTGCCCGGCCGCCGAGCGCTGAGCCGGTCCTAGAACAGGATCAGGACCAGCAGCAGCAGGAACAGCAGCAGCGCGCCGACGGCGACCCAGCGCGCCCACGGCGGCGCCGGCCGGATCGGCTGCACGTCGTCGGGCAGCGGCGGCACCGGGTCGATGTGCCGCGCCGCGCGGCCGATGACGCGGATGCCCTCGCCGTCGCCGTCGCCGTCGCCGTTCCGCAGGACCGTCGTGCGCGCCTCCTCGGCCTCGTGCGCGTCCGCGTCGTCGAGGTGCCCCTCGGGCAGGCCGCCACCGTCGGCGCCGGCGGGCTGGGCGGCGGGCGACTCGCCCGTGGGCGGCTCGTCCATGTCCCCGATGTCGACCGGCTGGGTCGGGGGCGGCTCGGCCGCGGCGCTCGCGACGCGGCGGGCGGCCGGCTTCTCCCGCCGCGCGTGCTCGAGCTCGGCGCGGACGTGCTTGAGCTGGCGGCGCAGCTCGCGGGCCTCGGCGTGCGCGGCGTCGACGGACTCCTGCATCTCGGTCGCCGCGCCCTCGGCGCGGCGGCGCTCCTCGGCGAGCTCGCCGTGGGCGCGGTCCGCCGCCGCCTCGAGCACCGACGCGCGCGCCTCGGCCGCCTCGGCGCGGGACTGCGCCCTGGTCGTCTGCTCCTCGAGCTCGGCCCGG
>JACRMD010000376.1 GCA_016215085.1 Solirubrobacterales bacterium
GCGGCGCGCTGCAGCCGTGCGAGGGCCTCGCGGATGAGCCGCCGCGCGCCGAACGCCCGCCCGGGCGGCGCCCATCCCGCGCGGTGCAGCAGGACGTCGGCCTCGCCGCTCCAGCCGGCCGCCGAGCGCGGGAACTCGCGCTGCAGCCGCCGGAACGTCGCGGCCGCCGCCGGGTCCTCGGTCTGGAAGCGCAGCTGCCCGAGCAGCCACGCGGGCGTCGGGTCGCCGGGGCAGACGCGCCGGGCGCGCTGCGCCTCGAGCCGCGCCTGCGACACGACGGGGGCCTGCTGCGCCGCGACGACGAGGAGCAGGTCGAGCTGCGGGGCGCATGCGCCGCCCGCCCGCGCGCGGTCCAGCAGGGCGAACGCGATCGGCGCGTCGTTGGGATGGCGGTCGGACCGGGCGGCGCCGACGAGCAGCTGCGCGCCCAGCGCCGTCGCGGCCTGCACCTGGCCGGCGGACGGCCGGCCGGGCAGCGCGCCCAGGATCCGCTCCAGCGAGCGGTACCGGTACGGGTAGGGCGGGACCTCGCCGTAGGTGAACCCGACCACATCGGCCGGACCGCCGACGGTCCGCTCGCGCGACCCCATGAGCCGCGCCAGCTCGCGGCCCCGCGCCGGGCCGAGCAGCGCCGTCGCGGTCCGCTCCAGGTCCGCGCGCTCCGGCGTCGGCGCGAGGCGCCCGGCCGCGCCGGTCGCGGTCGCGAGGACGGGGACGCTCCGGACCGCCGGCCCGGGCGTGCCGGCCGCCTGCGGCGCGAGCGCGACGGGCGGCGGGGGAGGGACCGGCTGGTCCCCGGCGGCGATCCGCGCGGCGATCGGGAACGCGACCAGCACCACGACGGCGAGCCCGAGCAGCACCCCGACCGCCAGCCCGCGCCGCGGCGGTGGTGGCCGCGCCGGCATCGCGTCCGTGGGAGGCGCCGGCTGGCGCTCGATCGTGGCCATCCTGGGCTCCTTCGGGCCGAACCTACGCCGGGGGTCACCCCGTCGAGCGCGGATCGATGAGCTTCAGCAGCGGTATCGGGTGCGAACCCGTGCGCAATGGCCTCGAAGCGAGGTCGTCGCCGTGCCGACGCAAAGCCGTGACGCTCGCGTCTGGTCTGGTCACAGCACGCCGATCAGCCTGCGCGCCATGGCCTTCGAGGACGAGCCGCTGGGCATCGCGCATCAAGGTGCGTCGCCGAACTGGGCTCCGCTGCTGGCAGCGGTCGGCGAGGAGGTGACCGCCGGCTTCATGTGGATGTTCGAGGTGACCACCTCGGACGGACGTCACCCGCACGCGGACACGCTTGGTGACACGCCGCGATGCCGAAGAAGTACCGCGAGGTCCGCGCGGCGTTGCGGGCGCACGGGTGGTCTCGAGCTCGGCGGTCGGGCTCGCATGAGACGTGGGTCAGCGCAGCGGGCGACCGCATCGTGACCGTCGCCGGGAAGGACTCAGATACCGTTCCCGTCGGAACCCTCGCGGCCATCCGCCGCGCAACCGGGATCGAGCACTTGCGATGAAGGACTACCTCGTCATCTACGAGCAGGGACCCGACGGTGCGTGGGGCGCGCACTCCCCCGACATCGAAGGCGTCTACGCGCTTGGCGCCAGCCGCGCCGAGGTGGAACGGCGCATGGCCGAAGCGCTCGCCGCGCACCTGGCCCACCTCCGCGCGCGCGGCGAGTCGGTCCCCGAGCCTCACACCGAGGCCGGGCGGGTCGCCGCGTAGCGGCCCACAGCAGCGACACGGGCGGCGTCGCCCACGCGGCTGCCTCCCGCGCCGCGAGACTGCCGCGGCGCCTCGAGTCCTGACCTTGCCCGCCGTAACCACAGAGGGATTTCGGCTCTCTAGAGGGGCTGATCGCCCTGGCCCAAGCGGTGACGGCCGCAGCGGCGTTGCAGCCGCCATGTTCGTCGAGTCGTGAGACATCAACCCCGATCGCCCACTGCTCCCATGGCAGTAGCGGGCGATCGGGCGTGTAGATCGTGAACGCGAAGTCGGTTGTCTCGGACTCAGCCAGTGCTAGCCACTCGTCGGCGGCTTCGGCGGGCTTCCGCAACGCCCCGCCTTGTCGTTCTGGTTCCAGACATCGTGGATCACGGCTACCTGGCCATCGCGAAAACCGTACCGACCCGCGGAGAGCGGATTCTCGTTGCGCCGCTGGTGGGCGTTCCGCGTAGCGGCCTGCTCTACGGGTACTCCATGCCGCGCGGGAGGGGCGGGCGTCGCCCGGGTACGGTGCCGCTCATGCCGATCGACTGCCGTGTCGAGCGCTCGGCCCTGGAGGACGAGTACGAGCTCGCGCCCGCGATCTGGGAGGTGCTCTACGAGCAGGCCGAGCCGGAGGAGGTCGCCGGCCTCGTCAGGACGCTGCCGGCGGGTCAGCGGGCGCTCATGGTGCTCTTCGAGGTCCAGACGCAGGTCGACAACGGCGGCTTCTTCCAGTTCCTCGACAACACCGAACGCGTCTACGTCGGTGACCTCGTCGAGGCCGCGCGGCTCGTCGGCGCCGATCGCTTCATCCCGCTGCTCCAACGGGTGGTGGACCTCGAGCCGGACGTCCCGCCGTGGGACGCCGACCGCGAGGGCAGCGCGGCGGCGGACGAGCTCGGGGCGCTCGACGACGCGTTCTTCGAGCTGTGCCGTGGCGAGCAGGACCTCTGCGACCTCGCGGTCGCGTACGTCCGCACGCATCCTGACGAGTTCTTCCTGCCCGCCGGGGCGACCGGCCCGCCCGCGCCCTGAGCCCAGGCAGGGCCGCCAAGGCAAGACACCGGGTCGCAACTTCCGTCGCGGCCCTCGTCAACGCATCCATGGCGCCCCGCCTCGCCCTCGCTCTCGTCCTGCTCCTCGGCATGCCCGCCGGCGCCCGCGCCGCCACCGTCGAGTACTGGTACGGCGAGGGCGAGTTCGAGTACAGGTGGTCGTCGTTCCGGGTCTTCGGCGAGGCGGACGCCGACGACCTCCGGATCACCTACATGAAGGGCGGCGCGCTCGACGTCGTGGATCCGTCGCGGCCGGTCGCCGTCCGGGCGGCCTCCGACAGCCGGCCCGCCGACCTGTGCCGGTCCGTCGACGAGCACCACGTCCGCTGCCAGGGCGTCGCGAGCAGCAGCGGGAACGACGTGGACGTCGAGGTGCAGGCCGGCGACGGCGATGACCGCGTGACCCTGGACGGGTCGGGAGCGGTCCGGTTCGCCGCCGGCGGCGCCGGCGACGACGTCCTCCTGGGCGGCGCGGCGGACGACGGGCTGCAGGGCGGTCCGGGCGACGACGTGCTCGAGGGCGGCCCCGGCCGCAACTTCCTCGACGTCGACGGGGCCGTCCAGGTCGACCTCGCCGCGGGCCGGCTCACCTCGACGCGCGGGGTGATGGAGCTGGTCGGGTTCGCCGAGGTCGAGGCGTCAGGCCAGGATCGGTGCTCCTCGGCGACGACGGCCGCAACGCGCTGTACCTCGACGCGGGTGGGCGGGCCGACGGCCGCGGCGGCGACGACGAGCTCAGCGCGACCTTCCAGGCCACCACGCTGATCGGGGGTGAGGCCGACGACATCCTGACGACGGACGGGTCGGGCACGCGGCGCAGCCTTCCCGCGCCGGGCTCGTGGCTCGACGCCGGCCCGGGAGACGATCGTCTCTGGGCCCCCGGGGCGGTCCGCGCGGCGTGCGGGCCGGACCGTGATGTCGTGTCGGACGCGCCGGTGCGCGCCGCCGACTGCGAGGGCTCGCCCGCCTTCTTCGGGTTCCTCGGCGCCGTGACCGTCGCCGGCTGTGCGCTGCGGGTCGCGGTGAACCTCGGCCTGCCCTTCGTGGGACCGCCGGGCTGCGGCAGGAGCCTGCAGGCGCTGACCGCCGGCGGCCGCACGCTGACCAGGCCCGCACGGACCCGCCGCACGGGTCCGACGTCCCTGCGGCTGCCCCTGGCCGGCAGGAGCGGCGCCCGGGTGCCCGCGACGGTCCGCCTCCGGCTGCGGACGGCCACCTCCTGCCCGCCAGGACGCAGACCGTGGCGCTACCTCGGACGGGCAGGCGATGCTCCGACGCTCGTCGTGGGGCTCGCCTGGTGAGTCGCGCCCGGGTCGGCCCCGCTCGGCGCCGGTCGCGGGATCACGGCGCGAAGTACCCTTGGCGGCCGCATGATCTCGACGAACCAGTTCAAGAACGGCAACCACATCGAGGTCGACGGCACCATCTACAAGGTCGTCGAGTTCCAGCACGTCAAGCCCGGCAAGGGCGGGGCGTTCGTGCGCACCAAGCTGCGCCGGGCCTCGGACGGCAACGTCATCGACAAGACCTTCCGCGCGGGCGAGAAGTTCCGCGCCGTGCGCACCGAGGCGCGCAAGATGCAGTTCCTCTACAGCGACGGCACCGACGCGCACTTCATGGACGCCGAGTCGTTCGAGCAGCTGGCCGTCCCGGAGGCGGGCGTCGCCGACGCGCTGCGCTGGACCAAGCCCAACGACGAGGTCGACGTGCTGTTCATCGACGGCAAGCCCGCGTCGCTGCAGCTGCCCTCGTCGGTCGAGCTGGAGGTCACCGAGACCGAGCCGGGCGTCCGCGGCGACACCGCCTCGGGCGGCGGCAACAAGCCCGCGACGCTGGAGACGGGGGCGACGGTCCAGGTGCCGCTGTTCGTGAACATCGGCGACCGCGTGAAGGTCCAGACCGAGACCGGCGAGTACATGAGCCGCGCCTAGTGGCCCGACGCTCCGAGCAGCGCCGCGCCGCCGCGTTCGCGCTCTACCAGCACGCGGTGACCGGGCGCGAGCTCGACGAGGTCTTCGAGCGCGACGCGTCGACGTTCACGCGCGCGCTCGCCTACGCCGCCCAGGACTACGCCGACGAGCTCGACGGGGTCATCGAGCGCCACGCCAAGGGCTGGACGGTCGACCGGATCGCGCCGCTGGAGAAGGCGATCATGCGCATCGCGCTGCTCGAGATGCTCCACCCGGACGCCGCGCCGGGCGACCACCCGATCCCGCCCGAGGGCGCCATCGACGAGGCCGTCGAGACCGCCAAGACGTTCTGCGGCAGCGACGCGCCGGCGTTCGTCAACGGCATCCTGGCGGCGGCGCTGCGCGACACGCGGCAGAATCCCGCGCGATGACGACCGACGACGCCGCCTCCCAGCTCGACGCGCTCGTGGAGCGCCTGGAGCGCGCCGCCGAGCAGCTGCGCTCCGGCGACCTGTCCGCCGACGCCGCCGCGGGCCTCGTGGAGGACGCCGCCTCCCTGGCCTCGCAGGCCTCCGCCGAGCTCGAGCGCCTCAGCCGCGCCGCCGCGGCCGAGCCGATCCCGGGCCAGGACCCGCTGCTCTGAGCGCGTACCCGGACGCGCTGCGCGACGAGGTCGAGGCCTACCTCACCGGCCTGCGCTTCGCCAGCCGCGCGCCGCGCACCGACGGCCTGGAGGAGGCCATGCGCTACAGCCTGCTCGCGGGCGGCAAGCGCATCCGGCCCGTGCTCTGCCTCGCCACGGCCGAGGCGATCGGCCGCGACCGCCCCACGGTGCTGCCGCTGGCCGCCGCGATCGAGCTCATCCACACCTACTCGCTCATCCACGACGACCTCCCGGCGATGGACGACGACGACCTGCGCCGCGGCCGGCCGACGTGCCACATCAAGTTCGGCGAGGACGTCGCGATCCTCGCCGGCGACGCGCTGTACGCCGAGGCCTTCCGCCACCTGCTCACCGAGCAGCCCGGCGAGCCGGGCGCCGTGCTGTCCGCCGCCCGCGAGCTGGCGGCCGCGACGGGCGTCGACGGGATGGTCGGCGGGCAGTACCTCGACGTGGCCGGCGTCGCGACCACGCCGGAGGACCTCCGCCGGCTCCACGAGCTCAAGACGGGCCGGCTCATCGGCGCCAGCGTCGTGTGCGTACTGCTGCTGGAGGGCATGGACGACCCGCAGACCGAGCCGTGGCGCCGCTACGCCTCCGAGCTGGGCGTCCTGTTCCAGATCGTGGACGACATCCTCGACGTCACCGGCACCGACACCGACCTGGGCAAGCCGCAGGGCAGCGACGAGCGCCACGGCAAGCGCACCTACGTCACCGAGTACGGCCTGGACGGCGCGCGGGACATGGCGAGGTCGTGCCACGAGAGCGCGAGGGCTACCCTCTCCGGAGCCGCGCCGCAGGGCGCCGGCCGCCTCGAGCAGATCACGGACTTCATCTTCACCCGCACCTCATGAGCCTCCTGGACCGCATCGACCGCCCGCAGGACCTCCACGACCTCTCCGAGGAGGAGCTGCAGCAGGTCGCGCAGGAGGTGCGCGAGCACATCATCGACACGGTCGGGGAGATCGGCGGCCACTTCGGCGCCAACCTCGGCACGTGCGAGCTCGCCGTCGCGCTGCACTCGCTGCTGGACTCGCCCAAGGACAAGGTCCTGTGGGACGTCGGCCACCAGGCCTACCCGCACAAGGTCCTCACGGGCCGCCGCGACCAGCTGCCGACGATCCGCCAGTACGAGGGCCTGGCCCCGTTCTGCGCGATCCACGAGAGCGAGCACGACATCATGGGCGCCGGCCACGCCTCGACGTCGATCGGCTACGCGGTCGGCCTCAAGGAGGCCATGCGCCTGCGCGGCGAGGACGACGCGGGCCGCGTGGTGGCCGTCATCGGCGACGGCGCGATGACCGGCGGCGTGGCCTTCGAGGCCATCCACCAGGCCGGCGGCCTGGGCACGCC